>JBBRGR010000445.1:0-2443 GCA_038223815.1 Gemmatimonadales bacterium | reverse complement strand
GGTCATTCGAAGTGGCGGGAGTCTGGGCGTAGGTCGAGTTCGCGGCGACTCCGAGAAGCAACACTGAAAGCAGGGGCAAAGAGCACTTCATGGGGATGGTTTCCCCCATCGGATAAAGTTCCCGATTCTGAAGGAAATTCCCTGCCGGGAACGCTGGCCAGATCGGTGTTTTGCGCAACTCCGCCCACCTGGCTCCGTCGTGCCCCCCCCCAGTTCTGGCAGGAGGGCGGATAGGAATACCCAGATTGTGTCGAGCTTGCAGCAACCGGAGCAACGGCGCCGTAGGCGTCCAACAACGGGCGAATCCAACGTGGCTGATCTTGCCGGTACCGGCGATGTGGGCCGGTCGAGGCGAATCGCGATCAGAGGAAGAATCCGCAGGCCGTTCAGCAACCGTCCATCGTCGCTGATCGCTCCCGCAGGATGTCATCCAATGGATGACATCCTGCCGATGGCAGAAGGGAGGTTTTTCAGTTGGACGCGGGTGAGAGGGGCGGTTGCGTCGAGCGGACCGCCAGAGGGAACGTCATCTATTGGATGACATCCTGCGGAAGGGTGGAGGGCGGTATTGGGCGGAAGGGTGGGCGGAGCGGGGCTTACGGGAGGGCCTTCGGCGCGGAGGGAGTCGGCGAGGCGGCGAGGTGGGCGAGCAGGGCTTGGGCGCAGGCCTGGGCGAAGCCAGGGTCGTTGATGGCGGTGGGGTGCTCGATCACGGCGATGCCGGTGCGCAGGTGGGTCTTGAGGCTCGCGAAGAGGGCTTGATCGGCCGCGGGGTCGTGAAACGGCTGGCCCGGGGCGCTGATGATGCTGATGCCGCCGAGGGGGAGGAGCACGGTGACGGGTGCGGTGTAGCGGTTGATTTTTTCCGCGAGGATCCGGCCGAGCTCCGCGCACTCCGCCGGGGTGGTGCGCATGAGCGTGACCTGTGCGTTGTGCTGATAGAATCTTCGACCGGCGAAACGCGCGGGGACCGTCGCGGGCTCGCCGAAGTTGACCATGTCAAGGCACCCGGGTGTGATGATCACAGGGATACCGGCCGCGGCAGCGGCATCGAGACGCTCCGGGCCGGCGGTGAGCACACCGCCCACAAGCTCGTCGGCCCACTCGGTTGTCGTGATGTCGAGCACGCCGGCGACCATACCGCTGGCGATGAGCGACTCCATGGCGCGTCCCCCGGTGCCGGTGGCGGCAAAGACGAGGACCTCGTAACCGGCGGCCTCGATGAGCCTGCGTGCCTCGGTGACGCAGGCGGTGGTATTGCCGAACATGCTGGCGACCACCACGGGTTTGTCCGAATCGGCGCGCTGGCGGCGGTGCGTGGCGGCGGTTGCCATGCCGCAGATGGCACCGGCGGCATTTTCAAAGAGCGTGCGCGAGATCCGGTTGAGGCCCGAGATGTCGACGATGGCGGGCATCATGATGATGTCCGATGTTCCGACATACGGGGCGGTGTTCCCACTTGCCAGGGTGGAGAGCATGAGCTTCGGAAACCCGATCGGCAGGGCACGCATGGCGGCGGTGGCGATGGCCGTGCCCCCTCCGCCACCGAGCGAAACGATCGCGTCGATGCGGCGCTCAGCGAAGAGTCGCGCGATGCATGCGGTGGCGGCGCGCGACATCAGCGCCACGCACTCACCGCGGTCACGCCGGGCGAGAATCGCGCTCGTCCCGACGTCGGCACCGAGTGCCTGGAGCACGGCATCACGGCTGATGTCCGGGGGGCGTGTCGGGGGTTCGAGGCTGCCCACGTCGATCTGCAGCGGGGTGCACCCCTGCTGGCGAATGGTCTCTGCGACAAAGGCGAGTTCGACGCCTTTGGAGTCGTAAGTTCCGAGCACGGCGATGGTGGGCATGGGGAAAAGTGGGTGTTGGGAGCCGAAGGACGGCTTGGTTGCCCGGTGGGGGAGGAGTTTCACGCGAAGGAGCGAAGGCGCGAAGGTCGGAGAGGAGAAGACGGTGAACGGGAAAGTCAGGGACGGGGGAGAAGGACGGAGAAGAAAGGACGGAGGAGAAAAACGTTCCGTTTTCCTCTACAGGAATGTGAGAACTCGGATCGTGGTAGCGGAATTCGAAACGAATTTCGTGTTTGGGGCGGATTGCCCAGCGGAAAAACCTACGGTCGCGCGGCTGACCAGCGGACGGCATTCGTCAACAGGGTCTTGAACGGTTCGAGATCGTGGACGCGTTGGTCGTGGCCGAGGGTGATACCGACGATGCGGGCGGTCGGGTGGCGCGTCGTCCAGACGGCGGGATGGGGGCGCTGGAATTTCTGACTCGGTGAGGTTTCTGCGAGCACGTCGATTTGGGCGGTGCCGACGGGAATTTTCTCGGGCTCGGCATTGAAGTGATAAAGTTCGTCCACCACCTCGAAGCTCGCCGGGACCCCGCGCATGATCGGGTTCGCCGGTTGCACGGCGTTGACCTTGAAGGGGCCGATGCGGTC
>JBBRGR010000444.1:0-2456 GCA_038223815.1 Gemmatimonadales bacterium | reverse complement strand
CCCCCATCCTGCGCCACCGAGCCAACCGGGGCGCACGATGGTCCCCTCGCGCGAGGGCGGCGTGAAGAGAGGACCCGCGCGATAGCCCGCGATGCGTTGCAGCAGTGAGTCACGCAACCCGGGGAGAAAGTCGGCCGCGTCGTCGCGTGTGAATCCCTGGCGAGCGAAGGGTTTCGGGTGGGTCGGAAAGGGCTGCGTGGGCGAGGCCGCTTCGCCTGGCATGTCGCTCGCTGGGACGGGGCGTTCCTCGATCGGCCAGATCGGTTCCCCCGTCGCGCGATCGAGCACGTAGAGGAAGCCGGTCTTGCCGGCTTGCACCACGAGATCCCGCGCGGCGCCGTTGATTGTCGCCCGCGCCAGCATCGGGGGGGCCGCCGGGTCGTAGTCCCAGAGTCCGTGGTGGACGAGCTGGCGCGCCCACATCATCGCGCCCGAGCGCGCGTCGAGCGCGACGATCGACTCCGCCCACTTGTTGTCGCCCGGCCGTGCGCCGCCGAACCAGTCGTTGCTCGGCGTGCTGACCGGGAGAAAGACCCAACCCCGGGCCGTGTCCACCGTCATGAAGGACCAGACGTTGGTATGGCCGGCAATCTCAGCCGAACGCCCACCCCACGTTGCGCGCCGCGGATCATCCGGTCGTGGCACCGGATTCCAGGACCAGCGTCGCGCGCCGGTCCGCACATCGAACGCCTGCACGTCGCCGGGAGGATCGCCTGCATACACGAGTGCGTCGCCGATCGCGCTGCCGACGATCACGACGTCCCCCCAGAGGACTGGGGGCGAGGTATGCTCCACGTGACGACGGTCCGCAGCCCGACTCAGTCCCGCGACCAGATCCACTCGCCCCGAGTCGCCGAAGGTCGGGATCGGGTGCCCCGTGTCGGCATCGAGCGCCCAGAGCTTTCCGCGAGCCGCAAGGAAAACCCGCTCCGCACGAGCCGTGCCCGAGACCGCCACGCCCCGATGAACGAATCGTGAGCCATTCTCGGAGGGCCCCAGCCTCGCAATCTGCGGATCGAAGCGCCACAGCTCGGCGCCGCTGGCCGCGTCGAGCGCAACCGCCTCGGCCAGCGGCGTCGTGAGGAAAAGCCGGCCGTCCCGCATCACCGGCGTCGCCTGGAAGCGGCCACCGAACATCGCGAGGGTGCCGGTGGGACCCTCAAACCCCGGCCTCGGGACGCGCCACTCCCAGGCCGGGGCGAGTCGCGTGACGGTGAGTGTGTCGAGTTGCGCTGCCTCTGACCATCGCGTCCCGGCGGCGTCGCCTGTGACCGTGGGCCAGTCCAGTTCCGCCGGGTCCCTCGCGCAGGCGGCCATCAGCAGCAGGAGGGCTGCGGCACGCATGTGCTGACCACGGGGCATCGGCGGGTGTCCTGAGCAGGGAGGGATCGTGGGCGATGAGTCACGCAATTTCGCCCCGCCAGCCCACCTGCCGTCAAGGGCCAGCTAGGAGCGACCGTCCATCAGGGCCGTCAACCGGCGCGCAATGGTCGCCTGGGCCGCCGAGTGGAGAGCCGCAATGAAGATGGTGTCATCGCCGGCAATGGTGCCGACGACCTCAGGCCAGGCCAGCAGATCGAGCGCACTGCCGACGCGCTGGGCCTCACCCGGCGGCGTATGCAGCACCAGGAGTGCATCGCCCGCTGGATCCACCGCGAGCAGCGATTCGGCCAGTCGACGTTCGTTGGGGTCGGCGATCTCGCGCAGCCGCGACACCGCGGCGCGCTGATAGATCCCTTCCACCTTGATCAATCCGAGCGTGGAGATGTCGCGCGAGACGGAACTCTGCGTGACCTCCCATCCCTCCTGCGACAACGCCTCGGCCAGCTCGTCCTGCGTCCGCATCGGCCGCGTCGCGACCAGTTCGAGAATCTTGAGATGCCGCTTGCGGCGCTCGAGGCTCATTGCGGCCTCCGCGCCGTCGTGAGACGCTGCAGCGCCGTGTCGAAACGGCGACGCGCCGTCCGCTGCCACCGCCGGGCGGCCGCGAGTCGCCCGCGCAGCGCCTTGAGCGGAAGGTTGCCGAGCCCCCCAGTGCTCTGTCGCGCCGCGATCAGCGACTCGGCGGAGATGGTCGGCATGGCCACGCCGCGCTTCACCTCCGCGGCGACCGCACGATACGCCTTCCGGAACGGCATCCCGGCACGCACGCGGCGCATCACCTCGTCGGTGGCGAGCACCTCGCCCGCAAGTGCCGCGCGGCCACGTGCGGCGTCAACGCCCAGACGCGGGATCGCGGTGGTCAGCATGGCGAGCATGGCATGGGTGCGGTCGAGGCCGCGCATCAGCGGCGACTTGAGGAACTGGAAGTCACGGTGATACCCGCCCGGGAGCCGACCCTTGAGGGCCAGAATCGTGGCGAGATCCCCCTCGAGTGCGGCGGCCCGCGCCCGGGTCAGCTCGAACAGGTCGGGGTTTCGCTTCTGCGGCATGATCGAGGAGCCCGTCGAGAGCTC
>JBBRGR010000443.1:0-2458 GCA_038223815.1 Gemmatimonadales bacterium | reverse complement strand
CTCGACATAGTAGCGGCCGACTTCCTCGAGTCCTGCCTTCACGAAGCGGATGTCGGTGATCTGCGAACCGAGATGGAAGTGCACCAGCTTGAGGAGGTGCTGCTTGCCGAGGCGGGTCAGGGTGTCGAGGAGGCGGACCAGCTCGACCGCGGAGAGGCCGAACTTCGACTTCTCGCCACCACTCTTCGCCCAGCGCCCCGAGCCCTCCGTCGCCAGCTTGATGCGCACGCCCACCGTCGGCTCGATGCCCATCTCGCCGGCCACCTTGAGAAGCACGTCGAGTTCGGTGAGCTGTTCGAGGACGATGATCACGCGGTGGCCGAGCTGCTGCCCGATCAGGGCGAGGCGCATGAACTCCTCGTCCTTGTAGCCGTTGCAGATCACCAGGTGCGACGTCGATTCGTGCAGGCCGAGCACCGCCATGAGCTCGGGCTTGGAGCCGCACTCCAGGCCGACGCCGTAGGGGGTGCCGAACTCGACGATCTCCTGGACCACATGCCGCTGCTGGTTGACCTTGATCGGGTAGACGGTGGTGTAGTTTCCCTCGTAGCCGAATTCGTCAATCGCGGTCTGGAACCGATCGGCCAGCTCGCCGATCCGCGAGCGGAGGATGTCGGAGAAGCGCAGCAGCAGCGGTAGCCCGACCCCTTGCGCGTTCAGATCGGTGGCGATCTGATAGAGATCGATGCCATCGTCCCCGCCACCATTGGGATGCACCGTGACGTGCCCCTCGTCATTCACCCGAAAGTATCCGAGTCCCCACCCGGCCATGTTGTACAGGCGTTCCGCGTCGGCCACCGTCCAGTGGGAGGGGTCGGACGCGGCAGGAAGGGCGAACGGGGTACGGCTGGTGGCCATCGGCAGCTCCGGGAGGTGGAACAGGCATTCGGGGCGACAAAGTTAACGGACGCACCGGGCGTGGCCTAGCGGACCGCCCGCGAGCGGCGGGGGTATCGGACGTAACAACTTGCGGGGAGTCGATGTGGACGGACAGGTGATGCTGGTCATGGGAGCCACTGGGGCGGCAGGCGGGGCGACGGTGCGGCGGCTTCGCGAGCGCGGCGCCACGGTCGTGGCAGTGGGGCGACGCCTCGACGCCCTGGACGCGCTGGCGGCCGAGACCGGTGCGGTGCCGATCGTGGCCGATGCCACCGATGGTCGGCAGGTGGAGGCGGCGGTCGCGGAGACGATGACGCGCTTTGGGCGACTTGACGGTGCCGCCAATCTGGTTGGCTCCGTCCTCCTCAAGCCGCTGCACCTCACGAAGGACGAGGACTTCGCCGGTACGCTGCAACTCAACCTCTGGAGCGCGTTCTGGCTCCTCCGAGCCGCGGTGAAAGCGATGGAGCACGGCGGGTCGGTGGTCCTGGCCTCGACGGCTGCGGTGCGGACCGGACTCCCCAACCACGAAGCCATCGCGGCCGCGAAGGGGGCGGTGGAGGGGCTCGCCCTTTCCGCGGCCGCGACCTACGCGCCGCGGAATATCCGCGTCAACGTGGTCGCTCCGGGTCTGGTCCGCTCCGCCATGACAGCGCGCATCACCCACAGTGCCCCGGCCCTCGCCGCCTCGGTGGCAATGCACGCCCTCGGCCGCATTGGCGAGGGCGACGACGTGGCGTCGGCGGTCTGCTGGTTTCTCGATCCCGCCAACGCCTGGACGACGGGGCAGGTGCTCGGCGTCGACGGCGGGCTCGGCGCTCTCCGAGGCCGCCCCGGGTGAGCACCACCCCGGTCGTGATCGTCGGTGCGGGGCTGGCAGGCCTCGCGGCCGGACGACGGCTGGCCGCTGCGGGGGTGCCCTTCCGTCTGCTCGAGCGGAGCGACGCCGTGGGTGGCCGGGTGCGGACGGACGCGATCGACGGATTTCTGGTGGATCGCGGATTTCAGGTACTGCTCACCGCGTACCCCGAGTGTCAGGCCGCCCTCGACTATGCCGCCCTCGATCTGCGGATCTTCGAACCTGGTGCCGTCGTGCGGGCTGGGGGAAGTTTCCACCGCCTCGCGGACCCATTCCGGCGTCCACGGTCCGCCGTGGCCTCTCTGCTCGACAACCTCGGGTCGTGGCGAGACAAGCTGACCGTCCTGCGGCTCCGCCAACGCGCCTTGGCGGGCTCACTCGACGCGCTCCTGGCGCGCCCGGCGACCTCCACCCGCGCCGTGCTGGAGTCGTTCGGATTCTCTGCCGCCTTCACGACGGCGTTCCTCGAGCCCTGGCTTGGTGGCATCTTCCTCGGGCGCGACCTCGGCACCTCGAGTCGGCTGCTCGACTTCGTGCTGCGGATGATGGCCCAGGGCGACATCGCCATCCCGGCGCGTGGCATGGGGGCGATCCCGGCGCAGCTGGCGGGCCGCCTGTTCGCCGGCGTCGTCCGCCTGGACAGCCCGGTGTCCCGGGTCGGCGCCGGCTCGGTCGACGGGAACAGCGTGCGCGCCGTCGTCGTCGCGACCGGCCCCACCG
>JBBRGR010000442.1:0-2478 GCA_038223815.1 Gemmatimonadales bacterium | reverse complement strand
ACACGAATCTCGTCCACGGTGGACATCGTACAGAGCGACCAAGGTAGTCCCCTCGAGCCGACTGGTGGCTTGTCGACCGCCTTCGTTGGCGTCCCGGTGGGCCGGCGTCAGCTTACTCGGCGGAAGGTCAGTCACTCAGCGATTCATGGCAGGTCGGTCGAACCTTTGCCCGAATCTTCGCCCAACTGAGCCGACCTGAGGTCATCTCGCGGGGACTCGCACCGCTTAGAAACGGGGTATTGCCCGTGATGACCACCGAGCAGACGGCTCATAACCCGGAGGTCGCAGGTTCAAATCCTGCCCCCGCTACGACAGAAAAACCTGGGAACGGGGCTGGTCCTGAGCTCAGCTCCTCTCGGGGGGACGCTGCGCCCAAGTTCGCCCGGGCACCTCGCCGTCGACGAGCCCTCGCCTCGTTGTCATCATGTCCGCATTACCCACGGACCGCCGACCCTCGGTTCGCCCCTCCGCCGTCACGGCTGCACGGTGACGGGCGGACGGGCACTATCCGTGCATGAACGTCGCGGAAGCACCGTCAGGCCGGATTCTCGTCACCGGTGCAACCGGCAACGTGGGCCGACCACTCCTGGCCCGGCTCAAAGCGCTCGGCGGTGAAACGGTCGCCGCAACGACCGGCGAGGCGGCTGGCGCGAACGAGGCCTCATTCGACTTCACCGACCAGTCGACGTGGCCTGCCGCACTCGACGGCGTCGATCGGGTGTTCCTCCTGCGGCCCCCGCCGCTGTCAGACGTCAAGCGGCACATCAGGCCGTTCATCGCCGCGATGGGCGAGCGGGGTGTGCGGCATGTCGTATTCCTGTCGTTGCTGGGCGTCAACCGCGTGATGCCTCATTGGCAAATCGAACAGGACCTTCGATCGAGTTCGATGGGCTGGACGTTCCTTCGCCCTGCGTTCTTCATGCAGAATCTGACTGGCCCGTACCGCGATGACATCCGCGACCGCGACGTGATCACCCAGCCGGCGGGCAGGGGAGCGTTCTCGTTTATCGACAGTGCCGACATCGCTGCCGCCGCCGCTCTGGTGCTCGAGCGTCCGTTTGCGCACCGGGACTCGGTGCTGACGCTCACTGGCAGCGAGGCGATCGGATACCGGGAGGTCGCGGCAATGCTGTCCGTGGTGCTCGGCCGAGCAATCCGCTACGAACCGAGCGCCCTACTCACCGCGCGTCGAACGCTGCTCGATTCAGGCTCGGATCCGACGTACGCGAACGTCCAGCTCGTGATCAACGTGACGGCCCGTCTGGGCATGGCGAAGAAGATCACGCCCGACCTCGAACGGCTCCTTGGCCGCCCTGCTGTCGTGCTGCGAGACTTCCTCCAGGCGAACCGCTCCGCCTGGCAACGCCCGGTGGCCTGACCCCCTCGATCGAGAACCGATCGTAGACGGCTTTGCGGTGGCGCCACCATCGCCGCCGCCGCCATGCCGACCGACGCCTGCCCGTTCTTCTTCACCTTGCTTCGTCCCCATCAACGCGAACGTGTCAAGAGTGACAACCGGGGACGGACGAGTTGCGAGACCCGGTGCCACCGCCGGGCGGCCACCACGGGTTCCGTGATATGAAGAGGTCGATGCCTGAACCCGCCCTGCGTGAGATTCCGCTGTTCGCAGGCCTCTCCGAGAAGGGGCTCGTGCGTGCGAGCGCCTCGGTGACCGAGGTGACCGCGGAACCAGGCTAAGCCGGTCGCAGGAAGTGCCCGATAGCGGGCCCTCGCTCGACAGAAAGCTCGTTATCGCCTGAGAAAGGAGCTGTCGAGGGCGGGACGCTACGTCCCGGCAGTCGGCTGGGGACTGCTCGAGGAGCTTCCATTGAGCTTCTGCCTGGCACAGAAAGCAAAGATCCCCGCCGAAATGAGGACGATCAGAGCGAGGAAGCCGTGCAAACCGTTGATCCACGCGCCCTCCTGCTCGGTGTCGCCGAGGAATGCCAGCTGGGCCACCGCGAGCACGAGGAACGCGACGGCGGCGCCGACCACCTTCCAGTTTCCCCACCAGGCCCAGATGGCGCCGATCACGACGAGCAACTGGCCGATGTGGACGAACAACGATCCCCACCCATGCGCATCGAGTGCATTGTCGCCCGCACCACGGGCGTACGCGCTGATCGTGAACGCCTGCCACAGCACCGCGAGCACCACGAGGCTGCCGCCGACGACAACCATCCAGAGCGGGGCTCGTCTCACTGCCGGCGATTATGGACGCTCTCGATGAAAGAGTCAACCCAAACCGTGCCGGCGCGCATCTGGAGGGGTTGCTGTTGCTTCGTCGCGGCGTCAGAGGTGCCGAGAGACGCTATTCAGGGCGCCGATCTGCTTCATTCCCGTTCGAGCCAAACCCGCGGGCCTCGCTCTTCTCGGCGGCGCCCGGGGAACAGCACCTGGGCCGCGTGCATGTAGCGCTCGGTGATCGAACCCTGCGAGTGTCCCGCTCGCGCCTGCACTGCTGTCAAGCAGGTTGAC
>JBBRGR010000441.1:0-2478 GCA_038223815.1 Gemmatimonadales bacterium | reverse complement strand
GGGCGTCCGCTCAGCTCCGCTTCGATGCCGACCTTGGCAAGCTCCTTGCGCAGGATGCCGATGCTCTTGTTGATGAACGACTCGCGCTCCTTGCGACGGTCGGCGAGCATCGCCACCAGCTTGCGGAAGGTCTCGGGCTCGCTGAACTTGAAGGCGAGGTCCTCGAGCTCCCACTTCCACTGCCAGATCCCCAGCCGATGCGCCAGCGGCGCGTAGATCTCCATCGTCTGGCGGGCGATGCGCATCTGCTTCTCGGGCGGCAGGGCGCCCAGCGTGCGCATGTTGTGCAGCCGGTCGGCGAGCTTGATGATGACCACCCGCACGTCCTCGGCCATGGCCAGGAACATCTTCCGGATGTTCTCCGCCTGCTGCTCCTCCATGGATCGGGCCGACCCGAACTTGGAGAGCTTGGTGACCCCGTCGACCAGCCGCGCCACCTCGCGTCCGAAGCGCTTCTCCAGGTCCGGAATGGTCAGGTCGGTGTCCTCGGGAACGTCGTGCAGGAGGGCCGCGGCGATGCTCTCGGCGTCCATCTGCAGCGCGGCCAGCTCGTAGGCGACCGCCACCGGATGGGTGATGTATGGCTCGCCCGATGCGCGCAGCTGCCCCTCGTGCGCGCTGGCTGCGACCGCGTGGGCGCGTTCGATCAGGCCGACGTTGACGCTCGGCCGATGGCGTCGCGCTTCGGCGACGACGGTCTCGATGGTGGGCGTGCTGGCCGCTGGCTCGGCATTTCGCGAGATGCGCTTCGCCACGGCGGCCGGGGCCGCCCGCAGGCGCGCCAGGTCCATGGTGCGGACGATGGTAGCAGCACGGTCGGAGGATCAGGATGGACCGATGTGGGATGCCGCGGGCGACCACCCCTGGCGCGGCTGCCGCAACTCACATCGGACCGGCCGCCTCACGCCTCCCCTACACTCCTGCTCAAGCACCCGACCGGGCGGCTGCATCTCAGTTGATGTCTTTACCCGCTCGACGCGTGCCTGGCAGACACACGTCAACATCCCGCGAGGATGCGAGACTCGGCAATGACCTGTGATGGGAGAGTGGGCATGAAATGGAGCGAGTTCGCGGCATCGGCGCCTCAGCTGGCGGCGCTGGGAAACGAGGGGTTCGCAGAGCAGAATCTGTGTCTCGTCGGCACGCTGCGGGCCGACGGCTGGCCGCGGATCAGCCCAAACGAGATCTACTTCGTGGACGGCGAGCTGATGCTGGGGATGATGCCGCGCTCGAAGAAGGCGCTCGATCTCCAGCGTGATCCGCGGCTCACGGTCATGAACCCGCAATGCGACCGCGAGGCGAAGCGCGGCGACTTCAAACTCTATGGCCGGGCCGTAGAGGTCACCAATGCTGGCATGCGCAAGCGCTTCGCGGATGTGCAGGAGGCGGCGATCAACTGGCGACCGACGGATCCGTTTCCGCTGTACACCGTCGACATCGAGAACGCTGGCTACATCAGCTTCGGAGAGAGGCGGCGGCTCCTGCGATGGTCGCGCGACCGCGGCGTCGTGCGGCTACGGCACCCAGACGACTAGAAGGCCGTGCCGCGCATTCGCCCAAGAACTGACTCGCGGACACGCCGAGCGGTGTACCAAAGGGGATCCGTCACGAGGTCGAAGAGGCCGGGGTGGCGGAGGGGTGTACCGCCGAAGGTGCGCTTGAAGTCGGAGAAGCCGCGCCAGGCGGGATCGGCGGTTGTGTCGTCCGGCTCGACGACACCCCACATGTCGACGGTGCGGCAGCCGTCGGCGGCAAGGGTGCGGAGCATGGTGGCCATGACCGCGTGCGCGCCGTAGTGGTGCTTGTAGGTCGGGTCGCGGAGCAGGGCGCCGTAGACGTAGTAGGCGCGGTCGCCGATGCGGGGGAAGGCCATGGCGGCAACGGGTGTGCCGTCGACGCGGGCGATTCCGAGGTACCAGCCGCCCGAGGCGGCGAACTCGGCCGCCAGGCGGGTCAGGAAATCAGGTGATCGAACCCGGAAGTCCCCGCGCTCGGCGGTGGCGGTGAGGAGATCGTGAAGGACCGCGATCTCGGCGGGATCGGGGACGCGGGAGATGATGACCTGGGTCCCCTCGCGCTCGGCGCGGTGGGAGAGCCGTCGCGCATCGGTGTGCCAGGAGGCCTCGAGCTTGGTGGCACCATCCCGGAGATCAATCAGGCGAGTGGTCGGAGCCTGAAGGTCGGGGGCGTGGCGAAGCTTGTGGACACTGGCGAGGCTGGCGATGTCGGTCGGGTCGCCGGGCTCGGCACGGGGGTCAAGCTTCACGACGAGTGCCTTCTCCTTGCGGGCGAGGGTGCGCAGGCCCTGGATCAGCCAGGCGAAGAGACGGTCGGCATCGGGGGCGGATCGGTCCCAGATCGGCCCATGGGGAACGTAGGCCACCTGGCGCCCGAAGCCCGCGGGGCGCAGGAGCGCCTGGGCGACACCGCGGATGTGGCCGTCGTCGTCAAGCAGCAGGCGGGCGGGCGGCTCGCCGG
>JBBRGR010000440.1:0-2495 GCA_038223815.1 Gemmatimonadales bacterium | reverse complement strand
GATGGGGCCATCCCCATACAGTACCTGTCCGGGGTATCGAAGCAGGCCGAATCGACGGACGACCCGGCGCGCACCGAGCGGTGACTCTGAAGCTCGGGATCCACGCGCGGGTGGAGAGCGGCGTGGGCGTCGGTGTCGGTACTGCGCCGCTGCGGGACTACGGCCGGAAGCGAGTTCCGGGCAACGAGTCCTCCTGGGCTGTCAGGCGCTGTCGATCGTTGTGAGGAAGTTCTTGAAGGCTCGGTGGGTGCGTGCGGTGTCGCCGGTCGCGTCGAGGTCCATGAGGAGGCCACGGATGACAGCGAGCACGACGGTGGCCTACTCGGGTCGGCCGAGGCTGCGCATGCCGTCCTCGAGGGGTGCGAGCCAGTCGGTGGTCGCGGTCCGCCGGAAGCCGGGCCAGAGGGGTTCTCCCGCCCGGATCGACGCCCGATCTCGAGGCGGGACCGCGCGCTGTTCTTGCGCAGCTACGGCGAGGGCCTGGACCCCGGCGAGGCCTCCGGCGACGAGACCATGGCGGAGGCCGCTCGATGAGCGCCCGCCACCTAGCCGCCTGGAGCTGGCCGTACGGTCTGGGCACGATGCTGGGCATCGTCGGACGCATCCAGCGACGCAGCGCCTTGGTGTGGGTGCTCGTGCTGGGCGCGAGCATGATCGGCACCGCGGCCAGCATCGCCTCGCTCTACGACACCCCCGCAAAGATCCACTCCTACGCCGCGGCCGTCACGACGGGCAACGCCTTGGCCGCGCTCAACGGCAAGGTGGAGGGCATTAACTCTCTCGGCGGCGTGATCCAGGACGAGTTCGGGTTCCTGGCCGCGTTCCTGTTGCCGCTGCTGGGGATCAGCCTGGTGGCGCGGGCAACCCGCCGCGAGGAGGAGTCCGGTCGCCTCGAGCTGCTGCTCGGCGGGCGCATCGCCCGCCATGCCCCCACGCTCGCGGCGCTCCTGGTGGCCACGGCCACGATCTTCGCGACCGGGGCGTTGTTCGCCGTCGGACTGGCCACCTTCGGGGTCCCGGTCGCGGGGTCAGTCCTCTACGCCCTCTCCCTCGGCGCCCTGGCCTTGTCTTCGCGGGTCTCGCGACCCTGCTGGCCCAACTCACCCCGCGCGCCCGCGGTGTCTACGCCTGGAGCCTGATCGTCCTCGCGGTCTTCTACATCCTGCGCGGCGCGGGCGACGTGTCCAACACCTGGGTCACCTGGCTCTCCCCGCTCGGCTGGGCGGAGAAGGCGGCGCCGTTCGGAGACCAGCGATGGTGGGCCCTGGTAATCCCGCTCGTGGCCGGCCTCGCCCTGGGTGGCGCGGCGCTGCGGCTGGCCGCCGGTCGCGACCTGGGCAGCGCTTTGGTCCGAGGCGGTGCGGGCCCCGAGCGAGCCGCCGAGCGGCTGCGCGGCCCGATCGGGCTCGCGATCTGGATCCACCGGCCCGCCACCCTCGGCTGGCTAGCCGGCGGCGTGCTGTTCACGGGGATGATGGGCGCCCTCTCCCAGCAGATCCTTGACGCGTTGGGCGGCAACCCCGCCCTTTCCGATGCCATGGGCATCGGAAACGGTCGGCCCATGGACGGATACGTCGCGGCCACGCAGCTCTACCTAGCCATCATCGCAGCGGGGTACCTCGTCCAGGCCATCGGCACGCTGCGGGCCGAGGAGGGCGAGGGCCGGCTGGAGACGCGGCTCTCCGGGACGCTGACCCGGCCACGCTGGCTGGCCGCCCACGCGCTGGTGGTGCTCGCTGGCCTCATCACGATCGTGCTCGGCTCGTCGGTCGTCCTGGGCCTCGCGACCGCCATGTCGGTCGGCGACGCGGCCGAGCTTGGCCCGATCCTGAGGTCGGGGCTTGCCTACCTCCCGGCCGAGCTCGTGCTCGCAGGGCTGGCGCTGGCGCTCTACGGGCTGCATCCCCGGCTGTTCGGGCTCGCCTGGGCCGGCTACGCCGTAACGACCTTCATCGCGTTCCTCGGTCCCGGCCTGAAGCTCCGCCAATGGGCCCTCGACATCTCGCCGACCACGCACGTGGGCAACCCACCCGCGAACGCGATCCAAACCGGCGCGCTCACGGTGCTGACCGGCGCCGCCGTGACCCTCGCCGCGGTCGGCTTCGCAGCCTTCCGCCAGCGCGGAATACCCCAAGGCTAGTTCCCCGGTTGGGATCAACCCATGGGACAGGTTGAGCGTGGCCGGACGAGCTGAGTCTCGCTGGTTTCAGGGTCGGGTCTTCGCGTGTCGCCAGCCGAAACGACGTGTCCAGATCCCCGTTGAGTCACGAACTGCACTACGTGGCTCGGATGCGTTGCCTCGTATGAGACGCTCCGCGCAGCGGCAGGCGGTGGCAGGCCGACGGGCGCCTGGGTGGCTACGCGCCGAAGTGATCGATGTCGATGGCGGGCAGGTCTTTGACCTGCTGCTTGCTGATGTTGAGCTGGATGCCGTCGTCCACCGAGGTCACGGCGCTGATCGGGATGGCGACGTCCTTGCGTCCGAACAGGTGGCC
>JBBRGR010000439.1:0-2503 GCA_038223815.1 Gemmatimonadales bacterium | reverse complement strand
GGTGACCAGGGTGTTGACTGCGCTCAGGTGCTGGTCAATTGCCAGCCGGACCTCGCCGGGAACGCCGAGGCCATTGAGGGCGCTGTTCATCACCTTGGCCGTGGCCCCCACGGTGGCGACGGCCGCGCCGCCGAAGGTGTTGGAGACCGCGCCGAGGACCACGACCACACCGCCGGTCAGCACCGCGACCGGAAGAACGCTCACCACCAGCAAGGCGAGGAAGAGGCGGGCACGGAAGGAGAGGCGGGACACGGTGTGTCAGAATGTACACCGACGGCGAACGGCGAACGGCGAACGGGGAACGGCGAACGGCGAATGGACCCCAGTCGCGGCCGTCAGTCCGCGGCGGATGCGGAGGATTTGTCATCCTGAGCGCAGCCCGCGGAGCGGGCGCAGTCGAAGGACCTTGGTTCCGCCCCCAAATCCCTCCGATCTAGCCCTTTCGATTGGTATGCAAGATGCAATACGGTCGCTGGTGATAGTACAGGTCATTGTATATCAACGACTTACGCTCTCCCTGGTGTTGCGGCGGCACCTCAATCTGTTGCATCGATGCACCAAGATGTCGTTCGGTGGGCTCGTAGTTTTCATTTTTCACCAGGAGTTTGGTATGCGAAAGATTCTGTATAGCACTCTGGCGGCGGTTGCGCTGCTTGCTGCCCCGGCGGCGGCGCAGGGGGACGGAAACTTCACGTTCCTCAGTGCTAACAGCGGCTACATGACCTACACCGGGCAGTGGAACAGCGAAGTCTCGGCTGGCTCCGCCATCGGGCAAATCGGCTCGCCCTTCCTCGTTTTCTGCGTTGACGAGTTCATTTACGTCGCTCCGGGTGATACTTACAATGCCTGGGCCACGCGGATCTCCCTCGCTAGCAACGCCGATATCGAGGCCAACACGCGGCAGGGCCAAGCGGCTTTGGTCACCAATGCCTACGAGCGCTACTGGCGTTCCGCGTTTGTTGCCAACCACTTCATGTTTACCGGTGGATTCAGCAATGCCGACTATCAGGACGCGATGTGGTATCTCGCCTCTGGCGGCGGCGGTCTTTCGGTCGGCGCTACCTCGCTCGTCAACTTGGCCAGCGCGGCGACCTTCGATGCGACCAGCTTCGCCGATTGGTACGTGATCACCGAGACCAACCTTCCCGGGCGCCAGGAGTTCTTGGCGTATCGTGAAGGGTCGGGCGGCGGTCAGGAAGTCGTGCCCGAGCCGGCCACGATGACGCTGCTGGCGACCGGCCTTGCCGGGATGGCGGCTGCGCGCCGCCGCCGGAAGCAGTCGTAGTCCCGAGGCAGTCTGACCAGACGGCCGACCCCCCGGGGTCGGCCGTTTGTCGTTTCGAGCGGGCCGAGCGTGGCACCGCTCCTGCACTCCTTCCGGCCGTCAGTGGGGCCCGTTGGGCCGCACCTGCCCCCATTCTCGAACCGGGACGGCCATGTCGTTGAACCTCGCCACAATCCGTCGAGCCCTTGCTGCTGCTGCCTTTGCGGCCGTTCTCGGTCTCGTCCACACGTCCAACGCGGCTGCCCAGTCGGTGACGTCAGGCGCCCTGCACGCCACGGTCCTTGATGACCGAGGGGTCCCGGTCCGCGACGCTTTGGTGACCCTGGAGCGGGATGGTGTGGCGTTCCGCACCGGCGAGGCCGATCGCGCGGGACGAGTCCGTTTCGATCCTCTCGCTCCTGGGGACTACACCCTCCTCGCCGAGCAGCTCGGCCATCAACCCGTCCGGGTCCGCAACATTGGGGTCGTGGCCGGCAATCAGTCGCGGCTGACGGTCCGCTTGACCCGCCGCCCTCCGCCGATCGGTGCCGTCGAGGAGCAGGCGGCCGAGGTCTCGATGCGTGGTGCAGGCGGTGGCAGCGTGATCCGAGGGGAGGCGCTCGCCAATTTTGACCGTCGCCGACCGATCACCGACCTGAGCCGCGACCTCTCGATCCTGGATATCCCGCGCGACGGGCGCGAAGGCATGGTGAGTGCGGCCAACGGGCTGACTGGTGGGTCGAGCCGCCTCTTCATCGATGGTCTCGAAGAAATCCTCCTTCGGCACCCGGGTCGACCCGGGGATCCGGCCGCCGCCCCGCTCTTCGGGCGCGATGGCATCTCGTCGGTCAGCGCGCTGAGCTTTGGTCGCGATGGCGAGTGGCGCGGCACCCCAGGCGCGATCGTTTCCGCGCAGAGCATGCGCGGCGGGAGTCGTCTGCAGGTGCGGCCTTGGGCCACCTTCAGCGGAGCGTCCCTCGGGGGGCGCGCCGCCGACAACCCCGCCGATTCCTCGGCCAGTTCGCTGCAGGTCGGTGCCGCTCTCGGCGGCCCGATCAAGGGCGACACGGCCTCCTGGTTCCTCCGCTTCGACTACCAGCAACTGCGCACGCCCACCGCGGCTCCCTTCGAGGACGCCGATGCCGCGACCTCGTTTGCGACGGCTGCCGGCACCAGGAGCGCCGAGATCGCGCGCTGGCTCGCCCCCACCGTCCGCACCTGGGAAGGCTTCACGGGACA
>JBBRGR010000438.1:0-2505 GCA_038223815.1 Gemmatimonadales bacterium | reverse complement strand
GCCGGCACCCTCGGTGGCATTGATGGTCTCGCCCAGGTCGGCCTGATGGCGGAGCGCGGCGGGAAGGATCATGGTGCGGGCCCTCGCGATCATCATCTCCGCCTCGATCGTCAACTGCTTGACCCACTTCTCGACCGAGATGTGGAAGCGCGAATCGACCTCGGCCTTGTTGAGCACGCCGTACTTCTTGAACAGGTCCACGGTCTTCTTCGCCTTGAGGACCGGGAACGCCTCGACCGAGTCGCGGAGGTGCGGCAGTCCTCGCTTCTCCGCCTCCTTGTGCCATTCCTGCGAATAGCCATCGCCATCGAAGACGATCCGCTTGTGCTCCTTGAGGACCTTCTTCAGCACGCCGAGGACGGCGGTCTGGAGCTTGGCGGGGGTCGGGTTGTTGCCCGCGGCCCTCTCCAGTTCGGTCGCGAGGAAGTCGATCGACTCCGCGGCGATGGCGTTGAAGACCATCGTCGGCCACGCCACCGAGGCGGTCGAGCCGACGGCGCGGAACTCGAACTTGTTGCCGGTGAAGGCGAACGGCGAGGTGCGGTTGCGATCGCCCGAGTGCCGCGGGATCTGCGGCAGCGACTTGGCGCCGAGGTCGATGGTGCCGCCCTGAATGGTGCGCTTGGGGAGGCCCTGCTCGACCTGCGCGAGGATGTCGGAGAGCATGTCGCCGAGGAAGATCGAGATGATCGCCGGCGGAGCTTCGTTGGCACCGAGGCGGTGGTCGTTGCCGGCCGCGGCGATCGACGCGCGCAGCAGGTCGGCGTGGATGTCCACCCCGCGGATCACCGCACAGAGGAAGACCAGGAACTGCATGTTGGTGTGCGTGTCATCCTGTGGATCGAGCAGGTTGACGCCGGTGTCCGTCGCGATGGACCAGTTGTTGTGCTTGCCGCTGCCGTTGACACCGGCAAAGGGCTTCTCGTGCAGGATCGCCTTCAGGCCGTGGCGCTCGGCGACGCGGCGGAGGATCTCCATCGTGACCATCTGGTGGTCGGAGGCGATGTGCGAGACCTCGAAGAGCGGCGCGAGCTCGTACTGGCCCGGGGCGACTTCGTTGTGGCGAGTCTTCACCGGCACGCCGACGCGGAAGAGCTCTTCTTCGACTTCGGCCATGAAGGCCAGCACCCGCGCCGGGATCGCACCGAAGTAGTGATCTTCGAGCTGCTGCCCCTTGGGAGGCCGCGCCCCGAAGAGCGTCCGCTCGCAGGTCACCAGGTCGGGACGACGATAGAAGAGGTCGCGGTCGACCAGGAAGTACTCCTGCTCGGGGCCGAGGGTCGTCAGGACGCGGGAAACCCCGGTGTCGCTCCCGAAGAGACGGAGGATCCGCATCGCCTGCTTCGAGAGCGCTTCCATCGAGCGGAGCAGCGGGATCTTGGTGTCGAGCGCCTCGCCGGTCCACGACACGAAGCCGGTCGGGATGCAGAGGGTGACGGCCTTGCCGTTCCGGTTCAGGAAGGCAGGCGAGGTCGGATCCCACGCCGTGTAGCCGCGCGCCTCGAAGGTGCCGCGGAGGCCACCCGAGGGGAACGACGACGCGTCCGGCTCGGACTGGGTCAGGTCGGCGCCGGAGAAGTTGTAGATCACGCCGCCCATGCCATCCGGCGAGACCAGCGAATCATGCTTTTCGGCGGTGAGGCCGGTCAGCGGCTGGAACCAGTGCGTGAAGTGCGTGGCGCCCCGCTCAACCGCCCAATCCTTCATCGACGCGGCGACGATATCGGCCACCTGCGGGTCGAGCGGGTCGCCCTGGTCGATGGTGCGGAGCAGCGACTTGTAGACGGCCTTGGGGAGCCGCTTCTGCATCACGGATTTGGAAAAGGTGTCGACCCCGAAGAGGGCGTCCACGCGATCGTTGGGCGAGGTGTCGGTCACGGGACGGTCCTGGCGCGAGAGGGTGAGGCGGATGGCGCAGGCGGCCACCACGACTGGGGGCGAAGCTAACCCATGCACGTCATGGTGCAACCATTGTTAGCCGTCTTAGTATACGGATGAGAGTCAGCATCACCGCGACATTCCGCACGGTGATCCGATTGGCGGTGTATTTCGTTGTTCGGCTTATTTGTGTCGTGGCCGCGTGACCAGCGCCCACGCCACCGTCGCCGCCACGCCGGCCACCGCCGAGAGCCAGAGTGCCGCCGCGGTGCCGTGTCGATCGACCACCATCCCGAAGAGGAGCGCCGCGGCAAGCGACGTGACGCCCGTCACCGCCTGGGCCTGTCCGAACGCGCTGCCCGCCCCGCGCGGCGCCAGCCGGGCGACCGTGCTCTTCTCGGCGGGCTCACCGAGTCCGGTCACCAGCCCGAATGCCAGGAAGATCGCCACCATGGCCAGGGGTGCCGTCACCGCGCTGAGACCCCACGCCCCGAGGGCCGCCAAGGTGCCGGAGAGCACGACCACCCCGCGCTCCCCGACCCGGTCAACCAACCACCCCGCTGGATAGGCGGAGGCACTGCGAACCACATGCAGACCGGCCCAGGCGAGGGGGATCATCGCCAGCGC
>JBBRGR010000437.1:0-2509 GCA_038223815.1 Gemmatimonadales bacterium | reverse complement strand
GAATACGGTCTATGCGGCGGCGTTCGGCGATCATCGCCCCGCCCGCAGCACGGTCGCCGCCGCAGGACTTCCGCGTGACGTCCGGGTCGAGATCGAACTGGTGGCGGTCGCCTGAGCACGACGCGGCAGCTGTGGGCCAAGCGGCGGGGGCACGCCATCATCCTGGCGATGCTGGCGTCGCCTGCGGCTGCCCAGTCCCGCCCGGATTCCCTGGCGACGGGCGTCGGGCGCCCTTCGCCATTGGGGTATTTCGCGCGTTCGCTGGTGGTTCCCGGGTGGGGACAGGCCTCGCTTGATCGCAAACTGAGCGGTGGTCTCTTCCTCGCGTTCGAGGGCGTGGCGCTCGGCATGGCCTTCAAGGCCCACCACGAGATGCGCTACCTCGAGCGCACCGGCTCAGGACGGTTGAAATCGAAACGGGACGAACGCGGCGATTGGCTCTTCCTGATCGGGGTCAATCACCTTTTCGCCGGCCTCGAAGCGTACGTCTCCGCGAGCCTCTATGATTTCCCGGGCGAGCTGCGGATGCGCCGACTCCCCGAGGGTCGCCGGGGCATCGGTATCACCTTGCCCCTGCCACGATGAGCGCCGACGCCCCGATCGGTGTGTTCGATTCCGGCATTGGCGGACTCACCGTGGTCCGCGCCATTCATGCGCTGCTCCCCGGGGAGTCGACGCTCTACCTCGGTGACACGGCGCGCGTCCCCTATGGGTCGAAGTCACCGGAGACGGTGCGACGCTATGCCCGCGAGATCCTCGCCTGGTTGGAGGGGCGCGCGGTCAAGGCCATCGTGGTGGCCTGCAACACCGCCACCGCGCACGCCCTCGAAGAACTCTCCGCCGCGGCGAGCGTTCCGGTGGTCGGGGTGATCGAACCAGGCGCCCGTGCAGCGATCGCGGCCACCCGAGGGGGCGTCATCGGGGTGATCGGCACCGCCGGGACGATTCGATCGGGCGCCTACGGTCGGGCACTGCGACGGCTGCGGCCCGCTGTCCGGGTCGTGGAGCAGCCCTGCCCTCTGTTCGTCCCCTTGGTGGAAGAGGGATGGTTTGATCACCCCGCCACGCGACTCGTGGCGGAGGAGTACCTCGCTCCACTCCGCGCCGCCGGGGTCGACACAATCGTCCTCGGCTGTACCCACTACCCGATGCTGAGCACCCTGATCGGTGACGTCCTCGGTCCAGAGGTGGCGCGGATCGACAGCGCACAGGAAACCGCACGGGAGCTGGCTGCGGTGTTGGCCGCCCGTCATCTCGAGGCACCCCGGGGCACCGTGGTGCACCACCGGTGGGCTGCCACCGATGACGTGGCGCGGTTCGCGAGTGTGGGAGAACGGTTTGTGGGGGAGCCTCTGCCGGCCATCGAACTCGCCGTCCTCGGCAGCGAACCGTTCAGCTGAAGCGATGCAGGGTGGCACCGTCCGCGTCGAGGAGTCCGTAGGCATGGCCGTCGAGCCAGGCCCCGGGGTTCAGGTACCAGCAACCAGGGCTCATTTCGGCCGCGGCCGGGTGGTGCGTGTGGCCCATCACGATCGCCCCAAGGCCGCGGTCCTCGACCATCAGTCGCTCGGCCAGCGCCCGCTGACGGGTGACACCCGCCTCGACAAGCTCCGGGTGGGCGGCGGCTTGGGACGGATCATGTTGCAGTCGATCCGCCGCCCAGAAGGCCAGAGCCGAGGGCAGGGTCGCAACCGCGCGAATCACCGTCGGTGAGTTGATCAGCTGGTTGAGCACATTGGCACGAAAATGCTCGCGGTGCATTCCGTCCCCATGGACGGCAAGCACGCGTCGGCCAGCGAGCTCAAGCTCCAGTCGGTGCGGGTCGAAATGAAGGCCTGCCTCGCGGTCCCAGAAGTCGCGGCCCCAGCGATCATGATTGCCGCCGACCATGTGGACCGGGAGGCGCCGGGCCAGCGTGATCAACGCTGCGGTGGTGCGGATAGCCTGGCGGGGTATGGTCCGGGGCCAGGTGAACCAGAAGTCGAAGAGATCACCCGTGACCAGCAGGGCGTCACCGAGGGACGGCACGGCATCGAGGAAGGCGAGCATCGCCTCCTCGTTCACGGCGGACGCGGCCCCGAGGTGCGCGTCCCCCACCACAACCACACGATGAGCCGTCACGGCGCGAAAGGTGGATGATGCAGCCGACAGAGGCAACCGATGACGAGCAGATCACCACGATCCACCGGCGGGTGGACTACTCCGAGACCGATCAGATGGGCGTCGTCTATCACGCCCGGTATCTGGTCTGGTTGGATGTCGCGCGGACGGAACACCTGCGGCGGAGCGGGCTCTCGTATCGGGACCTCGAAACGCTCGGATTCCGCCTGATGGTCGGGGAGCTGACCGTACGCTACCGTCGAGCGGCGCGGTACGATGACCCGATTCGCGTGCGAACCTGGGTGCGTGAGCGCGCCTCGCGCCGCGTCACCTTCGGCTATGCGATCGAGCAGGACGAGACCGGCGAACTGCTCGCCACGGCCTCGACGGCGCTCCTCGTCATGGACAC
>JBBRGR010000436.1:0-2510 GCA_038223815.1 Gemmatimonadales bacterium | reverse complement strand
ATGGCACAGGGAGCGCCGACCGTCCCGTTCGCGATGCGTCGCAGCTCGCGACGCACCGTCCGGTGCGCCTCATGGAGCGCGACGAGCCGGTCGCGGTCCGCGCGACGGATCGGCGCGGTATCGCCGAACAACGTCGGCCCGCGCTGTGCCAGCACCAGCTCACGGATCGCCCGATCGAGCTGGCCCTCACGTTCCTCCATCGCGTCCCGGAAGGCTGCATCCTCGGCGCGCTGCAACATCCGGAGACGCTCCCGCTTCTCCGGCCCGTGGGCCCGTGCAACGCGCGCCTGCGCCGTGCGAAGCCGCCGCACACACGGCGTGCTCAACGCGGGAAGTTCAGGGTCAAGCAGGGCATCACCGGCCCGGATGGCGGCCTGCAAGTTGGGGAGCGGAGTGAGCCGGTGGATCGGCGTGCCGCGCATTGCGCGCAGCAGCTCCAGCCAGAGGCGCAGTTCCGTCAAGCGCACCGCGGCCGGATTGCGATCCACCCCACAGAGGCGCCGGGTGATCAGATGGTGCACCCGCCGGCGCGAGCGTGGCCCCGGGCCATGCAACAGCGCGAGTGCCCCGACCAGGAACGCCCCGGAGCCCACGGCCGGATCGAGCACCGTGGTGTCGAGCATCATGGCCTGCAGCGCAGGATCCGGGTCGTCGAGTTGTGTGCGCACAATGGCTTCACGTCGGCCGAGACGATGGGCGAAGTGCGGGGTCAGGGCCTCGCCCAGCACGGCCATGACCAGCGCGGGGGGTGTGAAGAAGGTGCCATCACGCTTGCGCTCTTCGGGGGCCATCACCCCCTCGAAAACGCGGCCGAGCATCTCCGGGGTCACTCGGCCATCAAGTTGGTCGTGGGCCAGCGTGACCTCGGTCCGGAGAATCAGCGATTCCACGGCGTCGCGCCAGAAGGTGGCGGGGAGGTGCAGCGCATGCCGGCGTTCCAGCGCGTGCGGTTCGAAGAGCCCGCCATTGAGGAACGGAATCCGGCCGAAGGCGCGCGCGAGACGGGAACGCAGCGCGGGTGGCCGATTGAGCGTGCCGAAGAAGAGAGGTGCGAGGAGGGCGCGCTGCGGATCGCGTCGCCGCGCCAGACAGTCGTCGAACTGCTCGGCCAGAAAGGTCGGATTCTGATCCAGCCACCCCTCACTCTCGACGAAGCGGAGAAAGAGGAGGCGGGTCAGCTGCAGCAGCGACCAGGCGTGGCGAGATGCCATTGGCACCCGAGCCGGCAGCGCGGCGATCGCGGTATCGAGCAGGTCATGCATCGTGGCAAAGGTCTGCCGTCCGGCCGCGTCCACATCGAGGGCCGCCGCACACGCGATCGCGGTGGCGAGCGGGGACTCGGCCGGCCGGATGCGGGCGAGGCGTCGCAGCGGGAGTGCGTCATCACCAGGGCAGGGCACTGCCGAGGCGCGAATCGGGTCGATCGTCGGCGCAACAAACCGTACCGGATGCGTGGGATGATCGACCAGCAGCAGGCCGATCGCCCCGCGTCGGGTCAACTGCTGCGCGAGGCGTCGGGTGACACTCGCGTCCCCGACGGCACTCCAGCAGGGCAGGCCGGCGAAGCGTCCGACCTCGAGCACCTCGCTGGATGCGCCGGGAACGGGGGGCAGACAGGCGGCACCGCCGAGGCGGTGCATCAGTGCTGCGTGTTCGGCGGCGACGACCTCGGTGGACATGGGCGCAGGATGCGCTCACGCCGGTCACGTACGCGGCACGAAGCGACGCGACCCCAATCCCGCAAACGCAGATCGCCGCCGAGCAGCAGCTCGACGGCGACCGATTCACGCGGGGCGCAGCGACATCAGGGAATCGGTTCGACCGTCACCGTCGCCGTCCCCTTGATGTTCACGGCCGCCGTGCCGAGCGCCATGACCATGTCGCTCATGGTATCACTCGACAGGCGGATGGCTGGGCCCCAGGCCCGCGTGACCATCCGCTGCTTGCCGGAGGTGGTCCCGCTCAGCTTCCCCATGGGCGAATCGACCTCCATCGTGCCGGTGATGTCCGCTTCGAGCACGCGTCCGCCGTTCTCCATGCTCGCGAATTTCCACTTCGCGATGTTGGTCGCGACACTTTTCCCCTGCGCCGTCGTCGTGTCCACCCGCGTCGTGTCAGTCCAGAGGTCCCCGAGCGTTGCCGTCGGCCTCGGGTTGGTGAAGAGCAGCGAGACCCCGCCCATCATGTTGACGACCGGCAGCGACATCGCCGAGGGGCTCGGGTCGCCCAGGATCTTGCCGTCCTTGACGAAGAAGTGGAAGAAGACGCCCTTCGGCACCTTGGTCATTTCCGGATCCAGCATCGGCATCATCTCGCCGCCGTCCATGTCGGCCGAGTCCACCGTGATGTGGGCGACCTTGCCACCAGCACTGTCGGTCAGGTGCACCGTGATGAGACCGGTGGTGGTGACTGCGACGTTCTGCGTCCCCTGGCCCACCGCCGAGGCGTCCACCTCCTGCACCGACTTGGTGACGATCCGGTACCGGAACGAATCCGCGGGCGCGAGCGTG
>JBBRGR010000435.1:0-2520 GCA_038223815.1 Gemmatimonadales bacterium | reverse complement strand
GGCTTCACGCCGCCGCGTTGGTCCGCCGATGGGCGCGCGATTGCGATCGGGTTGCAGCGGGTCCCGCCAAAGGACACTGCACGCGGGGCGCGCAACGACTCCGCATCGACCGTGCAGATCTGGCACAGCAGCGATGTGTCGGTGATACCCCAGCAGCAGGTGCGGCAGGCCGCGAGTGCTCGGCAAAATCTGTTGGCCGTGTGGCACCTGGACATCGACACGGTGGTGCAATTGGGCACCGACCCGGAATCGTCACCGATTCTGCTCGAGGGATGGCGGCACGCGGTCGAGAAGCCGGCCGATCGGTATGACTGGGGGACGATGTTTGGTCGCCGCTATCACGATGTCTATCTGATTGATGTGGCCACGGGTGCGCGCACCCTCGTGCAGGAGAAGGTCCGGCACTCCTTCCAGAGCGGCGGTGGCAAGTATCTCCTCTTCTTCGACGGGACCGGCTACACCAGCTACGAGATTCTTACGGCCAAGCGCACGCCGTTGACCGCTGGGCTGCCGGTGGCCTTCGCGAACACCGACTACGACACGCCGACCGACATCCTCCCACCGCATGGCGTGGGAGGGTGGCTTGCCGGCGATGCCGCCGTGCTCCTCTACGATCAGTACGATGTCTGGCGGGTCTCGCCCGATGGCGCGCGTCGGGAGAAACTCACCGATGGTCGCGCGGGGAAGCTCACCCATCGGGTGACGCGTGTGGACGTCACTGAGCCGACGCTTGATCCGCGGCGCCCGATCTACTTTGCGCTTCGCGATGAGAATACGCAGGCAATGGGCTACGCGCGCATGGCACCGGGAGCAAAGGTCGAGCGCCTCCTCCTGACCGACCGCGCGCTGCGTTCGTTGAGCCGAGCCGACAGTGCGGATCGCTTCCTCTACAGCACCGAAGCGCGCGACATGCCGCGGGAAGTGTTTACTGTGCAGGGGAACTTCGCGGCGCCGAAACAGCTCACCGCGACGAATGCCTTCCTCAAGGACTTCGCGTGGACCAGAGCGGAGTTGGTGTCGTTTACCAGCGATGGCGGGGTTCCGCTGCAGGGGATCCTGCTCTACCCGGCGAATCACGACCCCGCAAAGAAGTACCCGATGATTGTTTATACCTATGAGAAGCTCGCTGCCGGGCTGCATTCCTTTCAGGCGCCCTCGGAGCGGAGCTACTACAACTATGCGGTCTGGACGCAGCAGGGCTACTTCGTGCTGATGCCGGACATCGTCTTCACGGCGCGCGAACCGGGTGTGAGCGTCATGCAGGCGGTGCGCGCCGCGGTGCGTCACGTGACCGATCGCGGTGTGGTGGACCCCAAGCGTGTCGGTCACATCGGTCACTCCTGGGGAGGCTACTCCGCCGGTTACCTCGGCGTCTATGGCGGAGATTTCCTCGCGACCACGGTCGCTGGCGCCGGGATCTTCGACATGGTCTCCTTCATGGGGCAGTTCCACTGGGCGAGTGGTTCCCCCGAGTGGGATCATGGCGAGACGGGACAGGCGCGGATGGAAGTGCCGTACTGGGAGGACCGTGCGGCCTACGAGCGGAATTCACCTTTGCATGGCCTCGAGCAGATGAAGATCCCGATGCTCATGGCGCACGGCAACAAGGACGGCACGGTGGAATTCTTCCAGGCGACGGAGTTCTACAACTTCGTGCGTCGCGCCGGGAAGGAGGCGGTGCTGCTCGTCTACGACGGTGAGGACCACGGCTTCAGCCGCAAGGCGAACCAGATCGACTATCACCGCCGGATCCTCGAGTGGTTCGGCCACTACCTGAAGGGGGAGCCGGCGCCCGCGTGGATCACCGAGGGGATGAAGCTGAAGGACACGCCGGCGGAGGTGAAGCGGGTGGCAGAGAAGGGGAAGGTGTAGCAAGGGTGTTACCCCGTCCCCGAGGGTCTCCCCGCCCCCGAAGGGTGGCGGTGGCGGCGGGGGGCTTCTTCGTGCGGCGCGTGTCGCCCGCGCCAATCCATGGTGCCCTATGGTGGTCCGGTGCGACGACAGCCTGACCGCGCTCGACCTGGCCTGGACGGCAGCGTTGCCAAGTGCGGTGGTGTTCGTGGGAACCTCAGAACGGACGGCAGAGTGGCGGGAGCGCGTCCGCGCCCGACCCACGCCCGATTCGGTCGATCATCCGGACCCGCGAGCCGGATCCAGTGGCTGAGCGACAACGGGAGCATCTACACCGCGCTCGAGACGATCAGCACCGCCGAGCGGCTGCACTTGGTGCCGATCACGACGCCACCCTCCAGTCCGCAGTCGAACGGGATGTCGGAGGCGTCTGTGAACACCCTGCAGCGGGACTATCAGGTCGGGGCAGATCTGTCGACCGCCGAGCACGTGCTGGCCCACATCCGGGCCTGGATCGCGGACTACAACGCCGTCGCGCCGCGCTCGGCGCTCGGCGACCAGTCACCCCAGCAGTACCGGAGCACCATGCTCCAGGCAGGACTCATCAGCTAACCGAAACTGCCTCACTAAAAGGGGTACAGAGCGCAGGCGGCGCTCGACCATGGCTGC
>JBBRGR010000434.1:0-2531 GCA_038223815.1 Gemmatimonadales bacterium | reverse complement strand
TCCTCGAGATCCACGCCGGCGGAGACGTCGCGGATGAGAATCCCGAACTCCTCGAGGAGTCGCTGGAATACGCGCTTCGCGGGCACTGCCTCGCAGCGGATCACGAAGAAATTGGCGGCGCTGTCATGGACCACCAGCCCGGGAACGGCGCGAAGCGCGGTGATCATGGCATCGCGCGCCGCGACGATGTGCGTCACCCGCGTGGTGATGCGATCGGCGTGATCGAGCACGACTTCCGCCGCCTCGAGGGTCACCAGGTTGACATTGTATGGCAGCTTCGCCTTGGCAATCTCGCGGGCGAGGTGCGGGTGCGCGAGCGCGACGCCGAAGCGGAGCCCGGCCAGCCCCAGGGCCTTCGAGAAGGTGCGCAGCACCACCAGCCGAGGATGGCGCGCCAGCAACGGGATGGCGGTCTCGCCGCCGAACTCGACGTACGCTTCGTCGCAGACCACCAGGCCCTCGAAGGAATCGAGCGCGCGTTCGACATCGGCCCGGCGCAGGGCGGAGCCGGTCGGATTGTTCGGGGTGTTGAGGACCAGTACCTTGGCGTTGTCGCGGGCGACCGTGCGCAGCAGCCGCGCCATGTCATAGCGGAAGTCGCGGGCGAAGGGAACGCCGACATAGTGCGCCCCGTGCACCGCCGTGAGGAGTCGGTAGAGCGAGAAGGTCGGCGCCGGGGCGACCAGTACGTCCTCGCGGTCGAGGGTGACGCCGAGCGTCGCCTGGATGAGCTCGTTGGAGCCATTGCCGACCAGCAGCCCATCCGGATCGCAGTCGTAGTGGGTGGCGAGGCGCTCGACCAGCGACCGGGGCGCAAACTCCGGATACCGGTGCCACGGCCGAGCCGCCGCTCGGCGCAGGATCTCGGCCTTGAGGTCGGCGTCGAGATCGGCGGGGGCCTCGTTCTGGTTGATCTTGTGCCGCGCGGTCGGTGCCGCCAGGGTGTAGGCGCCCTGCAGCCGCACCGTGGGCTTCACCAGACGGAGCGCGTCCGTCGGGTCGGCCAGCGCGTGCGGTGGCGCGGTCATGACGGGCGCCGACTCAGCGCGGCCTCGAGCCGGGCCGCCAGCGCGCGCGGCCGGAAGGGTTTGGTGAGGAAATCCGTCGCGCCGAGGCGGAGTACGCGCACTTCGTTGTCCTCGTCACCGCGGGCCGAGAGGACGATCACCGGGAGATCCGTGGTGGCAGGGCGAGAGCGCAACTGGGCGAGCACGGAGTAGCCATCCACATTCGGAAGGTTCAGGTCCAGCAGCACGAGATCGGGGTTGTGGCGATCCACCTGCTCCAGCGCCTCGGCCCCGTCCCGGGCTTCACAGATGTCGTACCCCTCCTGCTCGAGAAGGTCCCGCATCACCCGACGCAGCGTGTCCTCGTCCTCGACGAGCAGGATCGTCGCGCGGGCGACCACCGGTCCCGCGTCCTCGGTGCCCGCGCCGTCGTCGTCCAGCAGCTCGAGGTCATCGAGCACCGACCTGGCAGGAGGCCCGGCGATCGGCAGCGTCGCGGTCCCCGTGACAGGGGCCGCAACCGCGACCAGCCCGTCCGCGAAAGTGCGCGACGGGGCGTGCCCCTCGGTGGGGACATCGGTCACCCGAAGCAGTTCGTCGATCGAGGTGCGGCCATCCAGGGCGTGCCGGAGTCCGCAGGCGAAGAGCGTCGTCATCCCGGCCTCGCGGGCGGCCTCGGCGATCCGGCTGGCCGTGGCGTTGGTGCCGACGAGCCGCTCCAGCTCGGGCGACATCTCCAGAATCTCGACGATCGAGAAACGGCCCCGGTAGCCGGTCTGGGTGCACTGCCCGCAACCCACGGCCTTCCAGAGCGTGGCGCCGTCGGGAAGGAAGCGCAGGATCCTGGCAGGGAGTTCGCTCTCCAGTTGCGGGGCGCGGCAGACCGGGCAGAGCTGTCGCATCAGCCGCTGCGCGATGACCCCGCGCAGTGCCGCGCCGATCTTGAACGCCTCCAGCCCCATGTCCACCAGGCGCGTCACCGTGTTCGGCGCATCGTTTGTATGGAGCGTCGAGAGCACCAGATGGCCGGTCAGCGATGCCTGCACGGCGATCTGGGCCGTCTCGAGGTCGCGAATCTCGCCAACCAGTACGACGTCGGGGTCCTGACGCAGAATCGAACGGAGTGCAGCGGCAAAGGTCAGCCCCTGCTTGTCGTTGGTCTGGACCTGCACGATGTTCCGCCCAAGTCGGTATTCGACCGGATCTTCCACCGTGATGATGTTGATCCCTTCGCCCTGGATCTGCCGGATGCACGCATAGAGCGTGGTCGTCTTGCCGGAGCCCGTGGGGCCCGTGCAGAGGATCACGCCCTCCTTGTTGCCCAGCAATCGCAGAATCCGTTCCGCCTCCTCGGGGTAAAGGCCGAGCGCCGGCAGCGCGAGGTTGGTCGATTGCGTGTTCAGAATCCGGATGACGACCTTCTCGCCATGGGTCGCGGGAAGCGTCGAGATGCGGAGGTCCACCGGCGTCCCGCTGCTCTGCGCGACCCGGGCCCGACCATCCTGCGGACGCAGCCGGTCCGCG
>JBBRGR010000433.1:0-2531 GCA_038223815.1 Gemmatimonadales bacterium | reverse complement strand
TTGCCGTTCTATCGTCGTTCGACCTGAGCCTGGAGCCACCCGTGGAGTTTCCGGACAACCTCAAGTATTCGGTCGAGCATGAGTGGCTCGCCACCGATGGCACCGTCGGCATCACCGCCTTCGCGGTGGAGCAGATCGGCGACATCGTCTTCGTCGAACTCCCGGCCGTCGGGAGCGAGGTGGTCGCTGCCAAGGCGTTCGGCGTGATCGAGTCGGTCAAGGCGGTGAGCGAGCTCTTCGCCCCGGTCACCGGCACAGTGATCGCGGTGAACACGGCGCTTGGTGACGCTCCCGAAACCGTGGCAAGCGATTGCTACGGCGCCGGATGGCTCATCCGGATCGAGCCCACGAAGCCTGACGAGCTGCTCGCCCTGCGGGACTCAGCCGGGTACCAGGCCATGATCGCCGCCAGCTGACATCGCAGACATTCGACGGGGCCCGCTGGGCCCTGTCGCTTTTTCAACACGAGAACAAGCCAAGATGACGACCACTTCCGCACCCCGCGAAGTCCGCAGCGCCCATGGTGGCGAGTCTGCGCCGCATGCGTCGTGCCTTCCGCCGAATGAGTTCTCGACACGTCACGTCGGCCCGCGTGCCGATGAGATCCAGGCGATGCTCGCGGTGCTCGGCTACGACTCCCTCGACGCCTTCATCGACGACGTAGTACCGGAGACGATCCGCCTCCGACGCCCGCTCGCGCTTGCGCCAGGGCTCGATGAACGCGCCGTGCTCACGACCGCCCAGCAACTTGCCGATCGGAATCAGGTCTTCCGCTCCTACCTCGGGATGGGCTACAGCGGCACCTTCACGCCGCCGGTGATCCAGCGCAACATTCTCGAGAATCCGGGCTGGTACACGGCGTACACGCCGTATCAGGCCGAGATTGCGCAGGGGCGCCTCGAGGCGCTGCTCAATTTCCAGACCGTGGTGAGCGATCTCACCGGACTGGAGATCGCCAACGCCTCGCTGCTCGACGAGGGCACTGCCGCCGCCGAGGCGATGGCGATGACACTCGCGGTCACGAAGCATGAGGGGACACCGGTCTTCCTCGTGGACGCGGCGTGTCATCCGCAGACGATCGCCGTGGTCGAGACGCGCGCCGAAGCGCGCGGGGTTGCGGTGATCGTGGAAGACCCGAGCACGTTTGTGTTCGGGGTGCGGGGTGAGGGGGAAGTCGTGGGGTGCCTGCTCCAGTACCCGGCGACCGATGGCGTGATTCGCGATTTCCGCGCCGTCACCGAGGCGGCCCATGCCGCCGGGGCACTCGTCACGGTGGCGACGGACCTGCTGGCGCTGGCGCTGCTCACTCCCCCCGGGGAGTGGGGCGCCGACGTGGCCGTCGGCAACACCCAGCGTTTCGGCGTCCCGATGGGCTATGGCGGTCCGCACGCGGCGTTCTATGCCACGCGCGACGCCTACAAGCGTCACATTCCGGGCCGCATCATCGGGCTCTCGAAGGACACGCGCGGCGAACCCGCCCTTCGCATGGCGCTGCAGACGCGCGAACAGCACATCCGTCGCGACAAGGCGACCAGCAACGTCTGCACAGCGCAGGTCCTGCTGGCCGTGATGGCGTCGATGTACGCCGTGTACCATGGCCCCGAGGGCATCCGTCGCATTGCGGCGCAAGTCCACAGCCGTGCCTTGCTGCTGGCGCACGCGCTGCACCGCCTCGGCTACACCATCGAGCACCAGCACTTCTTCGACACGGTGTCGGTCAAGGTCGAGAGCTGGAAGCAGGACCGGATCATCGAGGCGGCTGCCGCACGGAAGATCAACCTCCGTCGCATCGGCACCCATCGGGTCGTGGTCTCGCTCGACGAGACCGTGACGCTGGCCGACCTGGGCGACCTGATCTCGTGTTTTGCCCTCGACGGGGCACTGCCGTTCATGCTCGACGCCGCGATGGTCTCCGACGAGGCGATCCCGGCCGGACTCAAGCGCCAGAGTGGCTACCTGTCGCACCCGGTCTTCCATCGTCACCGCTCCGAGACCGAGATGCTGCGCTACCTGCGCGGTCTCGAGGCGAAGGATCTCTCGCTGACGGCGGCGATGATCCCGCTTGGCTCGTGCACCATGAAGCTCAACGCCACAGCCGAGATGATGCCGGTGTCGTATCCGGGCTTCGGGGCCTTGCATCCCTTCGCGCCGCGTGAACAGGCACAAGGCTACGCCGAGATGTTCCGGCAGCTCGAGTTGCAGCTGGCGGAGATCACCGGCTTTGCGAAGGTCTCGCTCCAGCCCAACGCCGGCTCACAGGGCGAATTTGCGGGGCTGATGGTCATCCGCGCCTACCACCGCGCGCGGGGCGATCATCATCGCGACATCTGCCTGATCCCCACGTCCGCACACGGCACCAATCCGGCGAGTGCGGTGATGGCCGGCATGAAGGTGGTGGTGGTGGGGGCCGATGCGCACGGCAATGTGGACATGGCCGATCTGACGGCGAAGGCCGAGCAGCACTCGGCGAATCTTGCTGCGCTGATGGTCACCTATCCGTCGACGCACGGTGTGTTCGAGTCGTCAATCAC
>JBBRGR010000432.1:0-2536 GCA_038223815.1 Gemmatimonadales bacterium | reverse complement strand
TGCCCGAAGCGATACGGAAAGATCCGGGGATCGAATTCGAGCTGCTGGATCGTGGGGAGCTTCCCCTCGGCCGTTGCATCACGGATCCACATCGCCGTATTCGGGTCGAGTGCGCCGATCGAGAAGTATTCGGCCATCCCTTCCACGAACCAGAGCGGGGGATTCACGGCGAGAATGGTCTGCAGGCCGCCACCGGCCCGCCCACCGGACCAGACGTCGTACTGGAACTGGTGCACCATTTCGTGCTGCAGGACGTGCCCGATGTCGTCATAGGATCCGGTGAGCGGGATCACGTTGCGGTGCTTGAGGAAGTCGGTGAAGCCGCCGGTCCCCTCGTTCACCTCGCCCGGGGTCGTGTTGGTCTGCTGAAAGTCGGAGTGCGAGGCGTACAGAATGATCGGCTTCCGCTCCGTGAACTGGTGCTTCAGCACCCGCGACAGGCGGGCGTAGGAGCGCTCCGCCATCCGGGCCACGTCGAGCGCTGCTTCCCGCTCGCGATCGTAGTAGTAGACATCGAAGTGCTCGGTCTCGAGCACCTTGAAGTCGAAGCGACTGTACTTGACCTTGTTCTGGCCGAAGTACTGCGCCGACGCCGTGGCGGGAGCCGCCACGGCGGCGAGGAGCAGGGACAACACGAGTCGACGCATCATGGGAACCTTCCGTCCTGCAGGGGTCACTCAGGCATCGGCGAGGAGCACGGGGGCATCCTGCCAGAGTCGCTCCAACTGGTAGAACGCCCGGGTTTCCGGGTGAAACACATGCACGACGACATCAACGAAATCGAGCAGCACCCAGCGCCCGTTGCTCAACCCCTCGACGTGGTGCGTGTCGACTCCGGTGGCTTCCATCGCTTGGACCACCCCATCGGCGAGACCGCGCACATGTGCGTCGGAGGTGCCGGAGGCGATCACGAAAAAATCCGTGGCGTCAGTCAGTCCGCGCAGGTCGAGCACGTGCACCCGGGTCCCTTTGCGATCGGCGATCGCGGCGATCGCCGTGCGAACCGGGGCCGGCAAGCGCGCGTCAGCCAACGGCTTGCTCGGGCGTGCCGTCTTCCACCTGATACGCCAGCGCCCACGCCCCGGATCCCACGTGCGCCCCGAGGACACCGGTCGCGGGCCCGACAATGATCTCGCGTGGCTGGAAGGCCGCCTGCAATGCGGTGCGCACCCGTTCCGCCACCTCGGGCGCCTCGGCGTGCACGATCCCGAAGCGGACCGCGGCCGGACGCGGTGTCAGCTTTGCGGTCAACCGGGCGAGCATCCGCGGGACCACCTGCTCGCGACCGCGCACCCGGTCCACCGGTTGCAGTCGGCCCGCAGCGTCCACTTCGAGAATCGGTTTGATGTCGAGCAGCCCTCCGAGCCACGCCTTCCCCTTCGATACGCGACCCGAACGAATCAGGTTGTCGTACACGTCCACGGTCAGCAGGAGTCCCGACTGATTGCGCACCCGCACCACTTCCTGCGCAATGGCGGCGGCGGGCCACCCCGCCTCGGCGAGTTCCGCGGCCCGCAGCGCCAACAATCCGAGCCCGATCGACGCCGTGCGGGAATCCACCACCTGGACGCCGTTGATTCCTGCCGCCTGGACCGCGGCGTTCGCCGAGGCGAGGGTTCCCGACAGGACTCCTCCCAGAAAGATCCCGACGACCTCGTCGGCTTCCTCCCGTGCCGCCCGAAATGCGCGGACGAACTGCGCCGGCGATGGCTGCGAGGTGGTGGGCAGTTCCTTCGCGGTCCGCAGGCGCCGGTAGAACTCCTCCGGCTTCAGGTCGATCCGGTCGCGGAAACTCTCGTGGCCGAACATCACCTGGAGTGGCACCATGACGATCCGATGTTGGTCCAGCACGGCGTCGGGGAGGTCGTTGGAGGAATCCACCACGATCGCAACCCGTCGCTGCTGCACGTGCGAGAGCCGTCGATGTTGCGCCCGCATGTCTTCCGCTTTCCGGCCGGTAACCGCTCCCCACCGCTCAGCGTAGGTAAAGACGGCGTCGGGGGTGTCGGTATGCACATGGATCTTGAGGATGTCGCCGGCGACCCCGACTACGACCGAGCCGCCGAACCCGTGCATCGCCTCCCGGACGTCGTTCGCCGGCGGGAGGGGGACGCCTCGAACCAGCACCTCGGTGCAGAACTGGAAGTCGCGCTCGGCGTCAAAATCCGCCATCGCCGCCGGGATGATCGCTTCGTCCTCGAGCGGGGTGGTGGCAGGCAAGATGGGGTCGCCATTGATCGCGCGCACGAACCCTTCGATCATCTTGACGAAACCCTTACCGCCCGCGTCCACGACGCCGGCCTCCTTGAGGACCGCCAGCATGTCCGGGGTCTTGGCGAGAACCGTCTCCGCCTCGTGGTGGAGACGGCGCATGAAGTCGCCAATGTCGGCCGAGTCGGTGGCGGCCCGTTCGGCCGCGACCGCGGCATCCCGCGCGACCGTGAGGATCGTCCCCTCGCGGGGCTCATCCAGCGCCCGCTCGAGCGACAAGGCGCCCTGACGCACCGCCGCCGCGACGTCCGTGGCCGTCGCAGTG
>JBBRGR010000431.1:0-2537 GCA_038223815.1 Gemmatimonadales bacterium | reverse complement strand
CGATGCGCATCCCGGCGTTCTACAAGCCGATCATCACCTACGTGACTCCCGCCTTCCTCCTGATCATGATGATCTGGTGGACGGTGCAGGACGCGATCCCGACGCTGATGATGGAAGGCGTGCCCGAGGCGAACGTGCCGGTGAAGTGGGCTTCGCGCGGTTTGATGCTGCTGATCCTGGTGTTCCAGATCTGGATGATCAAGAAGGCCTGGGCCAAGAAGTCTGCTGCCGGGAGGAATGCCTGATGGATACGCTCGCCACGGCGGCCGCGCTGCCGCCCAATACCCTCGGGACCAACGCCTTCATCTTCATGGCGATCGCGTGGACCTGCGTGCTCTCGCTGATGATCTGGTCCTTCAGCAAGTTGCTGCGCACGCCGGAGAACGAGAAGGTGCCACCGGCGGGGTCGATTCCCTGACGGACGCGGCTGATTAACTTGCCGCGATGACCACTCCAAGCACATCAACGCCCAGCGCCGCTGCCCTCGAGGTGGCGGCGCTGTGGCGTCCCGGCCAACGCATCTGCCTCACCACGCACGTGAACCCCGATGGTGACGGACTCGGCAGCGAGGTGGCGATGGTCCACCTTCTCCGGGGGCTCGGGGTCGAGGCGATCATCACCAACCCCACTGCCACGCCCGATCGCTTCGCCTTTCTCTTTGCCGACCTCCCTGGCGTCGACAAGAGCGGGCAGGCCGTGAAAGAACTGCGCCGCGCCGATGCCATCCTCGTGCTCGACATCGCCGACCTCGGTCGCCTCGGCATCCTCGCCGAGACGGTGCGCGAGCGTGGCGTGCCGGTCGGCTGCATCGACCACCACGTCAGCGTGGGGGATCTGCCTGCCGGCCCGCGCTATGTCGACCCAACCGCCGCCGCGACCGGCGAGCTGATCCACCGCCTCGCGACCGAGCTCGGCTGGACGATCACGCCCGCAGCCGCGCGAGCGATGTACGTCGCGCTGGTGACCGATACGGGCGGCTTCCGGTTCTCGAACACCAAGCCCGCCACCTTGCGAGCTGCTGCGGCGCTGCTCGAGCTCGGTGTGGATACTGAGCAGACCTACGTCGACATCTATGCCTCGGCACCGATCGGCAGGCCGCGGCTCCTCGCCGAGGTACTGCAGACGTTGGTGGTGGAGGACGACTGCGGCTTGGCATGGGTCACGGTGCCCCCAGGGGCCCTGGAGCGGCACGACGTCGACCCGGATGACCTCGACGGGATTGTGGAGCATGCCCGGAGCGTGAAGGGGGTCCGGCTCGCCCTCCTCTTCCGCGAGATGTCGGGAGGGCGGATCAAGGTCTCGCTCCGGAGCGTGGGGACGGTGGATGTGGCCGCCCTGGCCCGCCAGTTCGGCGGAGGGGGCCACACCAAAGCCGCCGGTGTTGCGATCGCCGGAACCCTCGGCGAGGTCCAGGAAACGATCCTCGCGGCGGCGCGTGCCTATCTTCTCGGCACCTCACTGACCCCAGCGGGGTTGTAACAGGGGAACGGGTCGGTAGCTTTCGAATACCGAGTAAGTTGGTCGGAATTATGAAGTGGAGCACGCGTGGACGTCATGGAGCGCATTGAAGCCGCCCTCGAGGGGATTCGCCCCTACATCGCCTCCCACAAGGGGTCGGTGGAGGTGATCGACTACGATCCCGCCGAGGGGCACCTGCTGCTCCGCATGGGCGGGACCTGCCAGGGCTGCGCCGCCGCCACCATCACCCTCAAGCATGGCATCGAGACACGCCTCAAGCAGTCGGTTCCGGAAGTCCGGAGCGTCGAGGCGGTCTGAGGATTGTCACGGGCTGGTGGGTGGGTGGGGGCTTGACAAAAAAAAGTCGGAATGCGTACACATCCATCAGGTACTTGCGTTGCGCTCCGAAGCCCCCCAACAATCCCGTCCGCCACAGCCCGAGTGTGCCACCAATGCCTTCATCTGTTCGGGGTAATGCCTTCCTCAATGTGATGGCCACGATTTCCGTCGGCTTGGCTGCGGTGATGGTCTGGCGGGTCTTCTTTCCGCCCACCGGGCCGCGCGAGGAACCCCCTGGTCCTGTCCTACTTGAAAATTGGCGTGAGATCGCGGTCGGGCGGCACCAATTCGGACCTTCCGACGCACCAGTGACTATCGTCGAATTTGCCGACTTCGAGTGCCCCGCCTGTCGCGTATTCAATCTCGAAGTCCTCGGCCCCCTACGCCAGAAATACCCGGCGGAGATTCGTTGGGTCTTCCGGCACTGGCCCCTGGCCTACCATAGGTTCGCTGGGCCTGCCGCGCGCGCGGCGGAGTGCGCGGCGGATCAGGAGCGTTTTCAGCCGTTTCATGACGTTGTCTACCTCTGGCAGGATTCTCTCGGCCTCATTGGCTGGAGCCGATTTGCATCCGAGGCGGGAATCGATGATACGGTGTCATTCAATCGGTGCAATGCTGTCCCTGGCCCGAATTCGGTAGCTGAGGCTGATGCCCGAGTTGCACTAGAACTGAACGGTGGCGGGACTCCGCTGGTCATCATCAACGGTCTGCAGCTACCAGGAGTCCCCACTCGAACTGAT
>JBBRGR010000430.1:0-2545 GCA_038223815.1 Gemmatimonadales bacterium | reverse complement strand
CCCGCTCGACCCGCCCGGCCTCGATGAACTACACCATGCGTGAATACGCGAACGATGTGGTGTACACCATCGGCGGCATCTGCCGGAACGAGGAGGTGCCGATGCCGCATCTCATCTCGGAGTCCGGGCGCGCCATCACGGCGCACCACTCCCTCCTGCTGATCAACGTCATCGACTGCGAATCACAGTTCGCGCCGCAGCGCGTGATCCTGGGGGAAGATGCCCAGCAGATGCTGGTGGAGATGCAGGAGAATCTCGAATCGCTCTCCGCCGACCGGATCGAGGAGGCGTTCCATGACGCCCTCTTCGCCAAGGAGCGGGCGCAGGAGTACTTCGCGACCGGCGTGTACTCGCTGCGCGAGCGCGCGGATGCCGAACAGCTCTATCTGACCACGCTGAATGCACTGACCGAAGCCATCGGCGACGACCGGGCGTCCTACCCCGAGATCGTGGCGCACCTCGAAACCGCGCTCGTCGATCGCTACTTCTGCAACTTCTCGATCTTCCAGTCGGTGCCGGACAACTGGGCCATCGACCAGCTCTTCCCGATCATGCCGATCCACCGTCTCGACGAGATCCCGAACCGGCGCGGGACCATCCAGGACGTCACCTGCGACTCGGATGGCGTGATCGATCGTTTCACGGGGGGGCGGAAAGGCAAGCCCTCGCTCGAGCTGCATCGCTGGCGCGAGGGGGAGCCCTACATCCTCGGCATCTTCCTCACCGGGGCATACCAGGAAATCCTCGGCGATCTGCACAATCTCTTCGGCGACACCAACGCGGTGCATGTGCGGCTCAAGGACCACGGCTACGAGATCACCGACCTCGTCCACGGCGACACGGTGACGGAGGTGCTGACGTACGTCCAGTTCCATGCCTCGGACCTCCTCGCCACGTTCCGGCGCAAGGTGGCGCGCGCCGCGACCCTCAAGCGGCAGGACGCGAATGCGTATATTGCGGACTATGTGGCGGGGTTGGAGGGGTATACGTATCTGGAGGGGGAGTTGGCGGAGTAGCCAGCGAACAGCGAACAGCGAAGGGCGAAATGCGTGAAGCCGTTCGCCCTTCGCCGTTCGCTGCTCGCTACTTCCGCATCACCAACGGCACAAAGTCCCGTTCGGGCGCGCCGGTATAGATCTGCCGCGGGCGGGCGATCTTCTGCTCCTTGTCGGTGATCATCTCCTCCCACTGGGCGAGCCAGCCCGGCAGGCGGCCGAGGGCGAAGAGCACCGTGAAGTAATCCGTCGGGTAGCCCATCGCCTGATAGATCAGCCCCGAGTAGAAATCGACATTCGGGTAGAGCTTGCGCCCGATGAAGTAGTCGTCCTCAAGGGCGATCCGCTCCAGCTCCAGGGCGATCTCCAGCTTCGGATTCAGGCCGGTCTGCTGGAAGACGTCGTAGGCGACCTGCTTGATCAGCTTGGCGCGCGGGTCGTAGGACTTGTACACGCGGTGGCCGAAGCCCATCAGGCGATCGCCGCCCTGCTTCACGCCCTCGATGAAGGCGGGAATCTGCTCCTTGGTGCCGATGTCGTCGAGCATCCGGAGCACCGCTTCATTGGCGCCCCCGTGCAGCGGGCCGTAGAGGGCGGCGATCCCCGCCGAGGTCGCGGAGAAGGGGTCGACGCCGGAGGAGCCGACCGCACGCACCGCGGACGTCGAGCAGTTCTGCTCGTGGTCGGCGTGGAGGATCAGCAGGATCTCGAGGGCCCGCTGGAGCACCGGATTCGGCTCGTGCCGGCCGCCGATGCTGAACGTCATGTTGACGAAGTTGCCGATGTAGTCGAGGTCGTTCCGCGGAAACTCGTAGGGGAGGCCGCGCGAGTGGCGGAAGCAGAACGACGCGATGGTCGGGAGCTTGGCCATCAGCCGGACCTTCTGCACGTAGCGATTCCGCGGATCGTGCACGTCCTTGGCATCCGGGTAGAACGTCGAGAGGGCGCCGACCGCGCCGAGGAGCATCCCCATCGGGTGGGCGTCGTAGCGGAAGCCCTCGAGGAACTTGATGATGTTGGTGTGGACGTAGGTGTGGAAGCGGATGTCATGCTCCCAGACGTCCAGTTCGGCGCGCGTGGGCAACTCGCCGGCGCTCAGCAGATAGGCGACTTCGAGGAACGACGCCTGGTCGGCGATCTGCTCGATCGGATAGCCGCGGTAGCGGAGAATCCCCTTGTCGCCGTCAATGAAGGTGATCGCGCTGCGGCAGGCCGCCGTGTTCATGAACGCCGGGTCGTAGGTCATCATGCCGAAGTCGTCGGCATTCACCTTGATCTGGCGCAGGTCCGTTGCGCGGATGGTGTCGTCAGTGACCGGGACGTCGTACTGCGTCCCGGTGCGGTTGTCCGTGATGGTCAGGGTATCGCTCGCCACCTTGGTCCCCTGCGGTCGAGAGTGGTGCGGAAGGTCCTGCGGAGGATGTTGCAAGATAGCGGCATCGGCCCCCTTGCGCCGCGAGCCGCTGGGGTCGTTTTTGCTGCGCCATGACGATGCCAACACCGCCTGCCACGCCGACGGCCAGTGCGCGCCGCGAGGGTTTCCTGGTGGG
>JBBRGR010000429.1:0-2548 GCA_038223815.1 Gemmatimonadales bacterium | reverse complement strand
GCAGAGCCGATCACGGCGGCACGACTGGAGCGCTTGACGGAGCAGGGCGAGGATGGCTTTTCGGGCTACCTCCTGCCCCATGCCGCGCTGAAGCTGAAGCAGGGCTTCGGTCGCCTCATCCGGAACGCCCACGATGTGGGTGTGGTGATTCTGCTCGATCGCCGGGTGGTGACCAAGCGGTATGGCATGATGTTGCTCGATGGCTTGCCCCCGGCGGCTCGGGTGATCGGGCCCTGGAGCCACGTGCGCAGCAAGTGCGAGGATTTCTTCGCGCGTCACGGCATTGGAGCGGCGACATGATGGTGGTGCAACCGAGCAAGATTGTCTGCGTCGGGCGGAACTACGCTGCGCACGCCAAGGAACTCGGCAATGCGATCCCGACCACCCCGATGCTCTTCTTCAAGCCCCCCTCCGCGCTCCTCCCCTCCGGCGGGACCATTGTGCTCCCTGCCGTGTCCCATCAGGTGGAGTATGAGGCGGAGATCGGCGTGGTGATCGGCACGCGCGCATCCCATGTCACGGTTGACGACGCGATGCGGTATGTGCGGGGCGTCACCTGTGCCAACGACGTCACCTGTCGTGACCTGCAGAAGCACGACGGGCAATGGGGTCGGGCAAAAGGCTTTGACACGTTCTGCCCGGTTGGGCCCGTGGTGGCGGAAGGACTCGACTGGCGCAACCTCGCCGTGATCGCACGAGTCAACGGCGTGGAACGGCAGCGGGCAGGGGCTGGCGACATGATCTTCTCGATTCCCGAGCTGGTGGCCTACATCAGCGGGATCATGACGTTGGAAGTGGGCGACCTCATCCTGACGGGCACGCCCGAAGGGGTGGGGCCGTTGCAGCCGGGCGATGTCGTCGAGGTGGAGATCCCCGGTGTGGGGATCCTGCAGAACCAGGTGGCTGGAGGGGGAAAATGATTTCGATTGCCGACCGCGTAGGCGAACTGCCGGGGTACCCGCTCGCCAAGATTCCGACCATCAAGCGCCGTCTGATCGAGGCCGGGGTCGATGTCATCGACCTCGGCGCTGGGGACTCCGATGGCCCACCGCCGAAGGCCGTTGTCGATGCCCTCAAGACGGCGCTCGACGTGACCGCCAACCACAAGTACGGATTCCAGCAGGGATTGCCGGCCTACCGGGAGGCCGCCGTGCGCTGGGTCAAGCGGCGCTTCGGGCAGCGCTTCGATGCCTACACCGAGATGCTGCCGCTGATCGGGTCGAAGGAGGGGCTCTCCCACCTGCCGATGGCAGTCTGCAATCCGGGCGACGTCGCGATCATCCCCGAGCCGGGCTATCAGGCGTATATCGGCGGCTCGATGCTCGCCGGCGCAGAGCCGGTGATCGTGCCGCTGCGGCCGGAGCATGACTTCCTGGTCGAGCTCGATGCCCTGCCGGAGGAAACATTGCGGCGCGCCAAGGTGGTGTTCGTGAACTATCCGAACAATCCCACGGCCGCCGTCGCGTCGATGGAGTATCTCGAGCGGCTCGTTGCCTCCTGCCGTCGGCACGACATCGTGCTGGCCTACGACAATCCGTATTGCGACCTCACCTTCGACGGGTACGTGGCGCCGAGCATCTTCCAGGTGCCCGGCGCGCGCGACGTCGCGGTCGAATACTTCTCGCTCTCGAAGTCGTTCCAGATGACGGGCTGGCGTCTCGGCTTTGTGGTGGGCCGGTCCGAGCTCATCACCGCGCTGACCAAGGTCAAGAGCTACGTCGATACCGGACCGTTTCTGGCGCTTCAGGCGGCGGGGGCCTGGACGCTCGATCATGCCGAGGAGCTGGTCAAGCCGATCGTCGCGGAATTGCAGGTCCGACGCGATGCCGCGGTCGAGGCGCTCCGCGCAGAGGGATTTGCGGTCGACGCGCCGAAAGCCGCGATGTACCTCTGGATCGCCCTGCCCCCGGGGATTGCGTCCGCTGAATTCTCGTCGCGGGCACTGGAGGAGGAGGGCGTGGTCACCATGGCCGGGAGCGGTTTTGGTCCGGGCGGCGAGGGCTTCTTCCGCATCGCCCTGACCCAGCCGGCGGCACGGATCCGGGAGGCCGTCGGTCGGCTGGGTCGGACGTTGGCGGCCTGTCGGGAAGCGTTTGCGGTCGCCGCCGACTGAGCGCGCGTTCCGCCTGCCGCACAGGGTGCGCACGCGCTGGTGGGCCTGGCTCGCCGCGTTTGGCCTGCACCTGCCCCTGGTGTGGGGACTGCAGCGCGCCTCGGCCGGGCGCGGTGGCGTGAGTCACCTCCTGACCCCGCTCGTGACCACGACCGAAGGACCGGTCACCATCGCGATGCCGTATCGCCCGTTGACCGGGACGCCCCGCTCGCGCGCCACCCCACTGCGGCAGTCCACGCCCGCGGTGCGCACCACGGGAGTTCCCGCGACGACCGCACCCCGCGTGGCGGCGCCGCGGTCTGCACGCGAAGGGACGACCTCCCTCCCGGGCGCGACGCCTCCAGGGTCCTCCTCGCCCGCGCCCACGGGAGAACGCGGCGACGCCCTCCGTCCCTCCTACGGGACCGGCGCGCTCTGGGTGCGTCCCTTGCCCAT
>JBBRGR010000428.1:0-2556 GCA_038223815.1 Gemmatimonadales bacterium | reverse complement strand
GCCATGCTCGGTCTCGAGCAGCTGTCGCAGGACGATCGCGATGTGGTCGGACGCGCTCGTCGTTTGGAGCGCTTCCTCACGCAACCGTTCGCGACCACGCAACAGTTCTCCGGGATTCCCGGCGCGGTGGTGAGCCGCGAGCACGCGCTGGACGGTTGTGAGCGGATACTCGCCGACGAATTCAAGGATGTTCCGGAGCGTTCCTTGTACATGATCGGTCGGATCGATGAGGTCAAGCGCGATCGGAAGTCGTCGTCGTGAGTGCTCCGCTTGCGCTCCCGCACATGTCCGCCCACATGTCGCTGCAGGTCTCGTTGCCGCATCGTATTCTGGCGACGCATGCCGATGTCGTTCTGATCGTCGCCGAGACTGCGACGGGAGTGTTTGGCCTGCTGCCGCGTCGCCTCGATGTCGTCATGGTCCTCGTTCCCGGCATTCTCACGATCGAGACGGCGTCGCTGGGCGAGCGATACGTAGCCGTGGATCACGGGACCCTGGTCAAGGTTGGCCGCGAGGTTCTCGTCGCCGTACGTCGGGCGCGCGAAGGAACTGATCTCGCAGCACTGCGCGATGCCGTGAATGCCGAGTATCTCGCGAAGCGCCCAGAGGACCACGATCTTCGGGCCGTGATGCACAAGCTGGAGACCGGTTTCCTGAAGCGCTTCGCCGACTTGCAGCATGACTGATCCGCGCCCACCGCATCCGCAGCCGCCGGGCAACGGTACCGGACCCTCTGACCCGCCATTCGTGCGGGCGGTCAGCGAGACGGTGGAGCGCAAGCGGTTTTGCGCGAGGACCGATCAGCGGCAGCGGGGGCCGCGCCACGTCCGCGTGGATAGTCTGGCGGACCTGGGCGTCGGTCAAGACTCTGACCCCATTATGGGCAAGGACTCTGACCCCTTGCTGCCCCCCCTTGCTGATGATCGGCGGGGCTGCACGTCTCGATTCGACTGCAGTTCCAGCCTCGAAGAACAGCGAATCAACACCACGGGATCGGCGTGTCGTACCGCCGAAGCGGTCGATCTTGTGTCGAGGCGCTCAAATGAGTATATTTGTTTAGTCACTTGAGCGGGGGCATGCCATGGCGAAGCGAGCGCGCACAACTGCGACGGCAGTGCAGGGGCGTGAGAAGCCGGACGTTTCGGCGCCGCGGGACACGGTACGCCTCGTCCGCGCGGGTGCGAAACCAGACACCGCGCCTGTCACCGCAGATTTCCTGCGCCGCTTCCTGCAGCACGCGTCACCCTTCGTGACCATTTACGCACTGGGCGTGATGGAGCGTGCGGACATCGTGGAGCATGGCGTGCCGGCGCGCTTTCTGGAGCGACTAGCCGTCGAGCTCGCGGTGTCGAAGGAGAAACTGTACGACATCATCGGTGTGAGCCGAGCGACGGCTGACCGAAAGCTGAAGGCCGACCAAGTGCTGAGCGCTGCCGACAGCGAGCATGTGATGGGCATGGCGCGACTCGTCGGGCAAGTGCAGCAGATCGTGCAGGAATCCGGCGATCCTGCCGGCTTCGATGCCGGTCGATGGGTCACCGCCTTCCTCGATGCGCCCAGCCCCGCACTCGGCGGCCGCCGTCCGCGCGATCTGATGCGCACCAGCGATGGCCGCACCGTCGTGTCCACACTCGTGGCGCAGATGCAGAGCGGCGCCTACGCGTGAAGGTGACCGCACGCGCAGTGCCAGGCGTATGACGAGCCCGTACGCCTCGGACCCCGTCGTGGTCTACCGCATTGCCGCCGAAGCACCGATGTATGGCGCCGCCGACGTGAGCGGCGAGGGAGCGAAGCGCACCGGCGGGCGCTGGAATGCCGCAGGCGTCCCCGTGATCTACGCTTCGCGTACGCGAGCACTCGCGTGTCTCGAGACCATGGTGCATCTGACCAGCGCCATGTCGCTGCCGATGAACCGGTATCTCGTCGAGATCACACTGCCTGATGCGGCGTGGACCGAACGCGTGCATTTCGCCGCGCCGTTCGCCGCAGTCGGGTGGGACGCTGAGCCACCAGGGCGCACCAGTATCCAATGGGGCACCGACTGGTTGACGCGCGCGGAGAGCCTGCTGGCTGAAGTACCATCGGTCGTCGTGCCCGAGGAGACGGATATCCTGATCAATCCGGCGCATCCAGACATCGCGGTGGTGACCGCGCGGACGGTGCGGAAGTGGACCTATGACCGGCGGTTCCGCGCGGTGCAGTAGTTATTCTTTGCCAAAGCATGATTCTGTTTGCCGACTTTCGGGAAAACGTTCGTCGCTTATCGTCATGAAGACCGCAGCCGGATCTTGGATGCGAGCTGAACGAATACGTGTCGTCGTCGTCGGTCACCCAGAATCGGGTGGCGGTGTACGCTTCGTATTGCCACTTGATCATCTCTCCGCCGTCATCGCCGGCGGAAGGCCGTCGCGTTGCTACCGCGCCACGACCCGCCAGATCTCGTCACCACCCGCCCGACCGTCGGTCGCGACGTAGAGCGCACCATCCGGGCCCAGCGTCACCGCGCGAATCCGCTGGCCCAGCTCGAGCGCGCGGACCGATGATGTGGTCGCGCGG
>JBBRGR010000427.1:0-2556 GCA_038223815.1 Gemmatimonadales bacterium | reverse complement strand
GGCCATCTTTGCGGCCGACGACCTGCTGGTCACGCTCGAGGATGAGGAGCAGCCTCTCGTGCCCCCACCCACCCCCGATGGTGACCGCTCGACCGGCACCGACATGAGCCCGGATGAACTCAAGGCGTACCTCCAGCGACTTCGCCCCGAGGATCTCGGCAAGTTCATGCCATGATCATCGCATGACGCAATGTCTCATGGGCGTGGGCGCACGCTGTCTCACGATGCTGTCGGTTGCACTCTTTTTGATTGCGTTTCTGCTACCGACGGCCGCTGCGCGAGCGCAGGCTGCCACCGCCGCGCCGCCGTCGCAGGAAACGCCGGCACCTTCCCAGGCAGCGTCTGACGCGTCCGGTCCCAGCACCGTTGCAGGTCGCGTGGTGCGCCCGGGCGTGGAAGCGTTCGAACCCGTCGGCGGCACCTGGGTCACGCTGCATCGCGTGGGTCGCGATCGTGCCGGGCCACTCGACTCGGTGCGCACCGACGTCGACGGAGCGTACCGATTCTCCTACCAGCGCTCCGGTGCCAGCGATGCGATCTACTTCGTCTCGGCCAGCTACGCCGGCATTGCGTATTTCTCGTCGGGTCTATCGACCTCCGCCGTCTCTGGGCAGGACGCCGAGATCCAGGTCTTCGAAACGACGACGCGAGGCATCAATCTCACGGTGCGCGGGCGGCACATCATCCTCTCGGCGGCGACCGGCGGCACCCGACGCGCCATCATCGAAGTCTTCGAGATCACGAACGATTCGAGCCGCACGCTGATCGGTGCCAATGACAGGGACCCCACCTTCCGTGTGCGCATTCCGCAGGGAGCACAGGACTTCAAGGTGACACAGGGCGATGTCCCGGCCGATGCCGTCACCAACAGTGAGGGTGAGGTGCTGGTGCAGATGCCGTTCGCACCGGGCCTCAAGCGGTTGTCGTTCTCGTACTCCGTCGATGCGGATGCTTTTCCGCTCAAGGTGCCGGTGCAGTTTGCCACCGGGGTGCTCGAGGTGCTGGCCGAGGATCCGCAGGCGACCGTGACGGCGCCCAAGCTCGCCGAAACCGCACCGGCGTCGATCGATGGGCGCAACTTCCGTCGCTTCCTCGGCAACGACGTGCCGGCGAGCGGCGTGCTCGAGATGGACCTGCCCGGCAGCGGCCAGTCGCAGAAGACTCGCATCGTCTTCTCGCTCGTTGCGGCGATCGGCCTGGCGATGCTCATGTCGCTCGCGCGCGCTTTCGGGCGTCGCGCCGTGCCACGTACTCCGAGTGCGCTCTCCGCCGCCGCCTCCGATCGTGAGGCAGAGCGGCTGGCTCGGCAGATCGCCGACCTCGATGCGAAGTTCGAGCGGGCACGCGAGCCCGATGATGCAGCGCGTCTCGCGTATCAGGGGGAGCGCATGCGCTTGAAGGACGCGCTGACCTCGGCGCTCATCAGTCGCGACTCGGTCCGTTGATACGACTGCGATCACCTCGGCGCTGATCATGACACCCGGGCATCGCCGGGCGGCGGTGCTGTGGGGCGGCACGGCGATCGCCATCGTGGTGCTGGTGATCGCATCACTCGCCATTGGTGCGGTTCCGCTCGCCCCCACCGACGTCGTGCGCGCGCTCGGAGGGCATGGCGACGCGATGTCCGTCACGATCGTGCGCGATCTGCGCCTGCCACGGGTGGCGCTTGCGATCCTGGTGGGCTGCGCACTGGGCGGGAGCGGTGCCGCGCTGCAGGGTACGCTGCGAAACGCACTGGCCGAGCCGTACCTGCTGGGCGTGTCGGGTGGCGCTGCCGTCGGCGCGGTCCTCGCCATGACCGTCGGGATCACGGCGGCAGGCGCAGTGCCGCTCATGGCATTTGCCGGTGCGATCGCCGCCGTGCTGCTGGTGCTCGCCCTGGCGCGTGCTGCCGGTGGTGCACGTGATCCGCGCATCCTGCTGATGGCCGGCGTGATCATCGGCGCGTTCGCGAACGCCGCCATCCTGATCCTGCTTGCCGATGTGTCGCCCGAGCGAGTGCGTGGTGCCATGTGGTGGATGGCAGGAAGCCTCACCGATGCATCGTGGGTCCGGGTGCTGTGGCTGGCCGTCTACGTCGTCATCGGACTCACGCTGCTGCTCACTCGCAGTCGCCTGCTCGACGTACTGGCGCTGGGTGAGGAGTCGGCTGCAGCACTTGGCGCCGACGTGCCGCGGACCACACGGCAGGTCTTCGTGATCAGCGCCCTTCTTGCGGCGGCGAGCGTCGCCGCGGCGGGACTGATCGGATTCGTCGGGCTCGTCGTGCCGAACATCGTGCGCGCGTTCGGTGTGGTGCGGCATCGTGCGCTGATCATGAGCTCGGCCGCCGGTGGTGCGGCCCTGCTGCTGTTTGCCGACCTCGTCGCGCGCACGGTCCGCGCCCCGGTGGAGTTGCCGCTCGGTGCGATCACCGCGTTGATCGGTGTGCCCGTCTTCCTCTCGCGATTGCGGCGGCTTCGATGAGTCCCGGCGTTCCGTTGTTCTTCGATGACGTCACGCTCGCGTACGGTCGTGAGGCGGCGCCGGTCGTGGTCAACGCTTCGATCGTCGCGA
>JBBRGR010000426.1:0-2560 GCA_038223815.1 Gemmatimonadales bacterium | reverse complement strand
GCCGACCTCGGCGCACACATTTGCCGCGACCGAGGACGCCCCCCGACCCATGCGCATGGTGACCGCGAACGAGCGGCTCGATGTCGAGGGCCTCAATCGTCAGCGACCGTGGCGGGACGCGCTTGCCGAATACCTCCGTCGACCGTTCTTCGATCCGATCCGCCGCGCCCAGCGACCATCTGCATGACGACTGCGCTCGTGCACCCGGACCGCGGGCTCTGCGCCCCCTGGCATCACCCCCTCCTCGGCGGACTGCAGAGCCGCGTCGTGATGACGGCGATGACCCGGAGCATGGCTACCCCGGACCATCATGCGACGCCAGCCATGGCGGCGTATTACGCTCGGCGTGCGGCGCACGGCGTCGGGCTGATCTTGACGGAGTCGACCGCTGTCACGGCACTCGGCGGCGGCTTTCCGAACGCGCCGCGCCTGGAAACCACGGCCGAGGCGGAGAGTTGGCGGGCGGTTACCAGTGAGGTCCATGCCGCAGGGGGGAAGATCTTCTCGCAGTTGCTCCACTGCGGACGGATCTCCGACGCCGAATACACGGATGGTGCCCAACCGGTGAGCGCCACCGCCCGTCCTGCGTCCGGTGTCAACCGTCGGACTGGCCGGGATTACCCAGATCCGCGCGCCCTCTCAAGAGCAGAAATCAGACAGATCACCGACCAGTTTGTCCGCGCTGCCGGGCGTGCGATGGCGGTGGGCTTTGACGGCGTTGAATTGCACCTGGCTCATGGATATCTGGTGGACCAATTCTTTGATGCGCGGGTCAACGATCGACGCGACGAATACGGCGTCGATATCCCGGGGCGCTGTCGATTTGGCCTCGAGCTGGTGCAGGCCGTCATCGCCGAACTCGGGGACGCGCATGTAATGGTGCGGATCTCCCCGTCTCGCTGGATGGGCGGCACCTATGATTGGCCCGACCTCGATGGAATGATTGGCTATCTGATACCGGCTCTGCATGACGTCGGCCTCCGCATGCTCGATGTGAGTTGCGCCCGGGCCGAGTATCACGAGACATCAGGCCGGGTCGTGGGGATGATTCGGCCCCTGTGGCCGCACCTGCTCATCGCTGGGGCATCGCTCCCTGCCGATGCAGCGCAGATCGAAATCGCGGAGGGTCGGCTCGATATGGTGACCTACGGGCGATGGCTGATCGCGAATCCCGATCTCGTCGAGCGGTGGCGCGATGGCCGTTTACTTGAGGAGTATCACCCCGCTCTGCTCGGCTCCCTGTCGTGAGCGTCGTGACAGAGGACATGCTCGGTTTGGATCTTCTGGTGACAGGCGCCTCAGGATTTCTCGGCAGCGCCTTCGTGCGGGAGGCGCTGGCGCGGGGAGCACGCGTGACGGTCATTGTCCGCCCGACCTCGAATCTCTGGCGGCTCACCGCTGTTGAAGGGAGCTTTACAACTTGGCGTGGCTCGTTCGCGGAGCTTAGCCACCGAGGCGACACACCCGTCGCGAGCACCGTTGTTCACTTCGCAGCATCTGGGGTGGATCAACGGTTTGATGATGTCCAGGCGATGGTCGAGACGAACATTCACGGGACCCTCCAGATGCTCGAGCACGCCGTCCGGATCGGTGCCGGACGCTTCGTTCATGTCGGGACGAGCGGAGAGTACGGACCAGGCGTGGCGATTCACGAAGGATCGCCGCTTCGACCGACGTCGGAGTACGGGGCGACGCGCGCGTCGGCAACGCTCGTGGCTCAGGCGTTCGGGCTTCGACGGGGGTTGGATGTGGTGGTCGTTCGCCCATTCGCGGTGTACGGGCCATTCGAGGCATCATATCGTTTCGTCCCGCACTGCATCCTCAACGCACTGTCCGGCACCCCGATCGACATCTCTTCGGGCATGCAGACACGAGACTATGTCTATGTGGAGGACGTTGCGGCAGGGATTGCGCTTGCCTGCATCGTTCCTGAGGCAAGTGGCGCGGTCGTGAATCTGTGTACTGGGATCGAGACAGCCGTGCTCGACGCTGCAGGCCGCGTGGTCGAACTCGCCCGCAGCAACTCCGAGATCCTCATCGGGGCACGCCCGGATATCCCCGGCGAAATGTGGCGGACATCCGGGTCTCCACAGCTGGCGCACAACATCCTGGGCTGGCAACCACGGCGTACTCTTGAGGAAGGGCTCGGCGCCACCGTGGACTGGTTTCGTCGCATTGGTGTCGGGCTTCCCGGGTATCGCCTCGGGGAGTGACGCCCCGGTGCGGCCCGAGAACCTCAGCCCACGATGCGCGGCTCGGGGATCGGCAGAATGAACTTCCCGCCGCCAGCACGGAACGCCTCCTGTTGCGCCATGATCTCGTCGCCGAAATTCCAGGCCAAAATGAGCAAGTAGTCGGGCTGCTGCTTCGCAATCTCATCCGGTGAAACCACCGGGATGTGCATCCCCGGCGAGAGTCGGCCGTGCTTGAGTGTATTGCGGTCGGCCAGGAAGGCCAGCAAGTCGGGGCCGATGCCATAGTAGTTGAGCAGGGTGTTGCCCTTCGCCGGCGCCCCGTAGCCCGCCAGTCGCTTCCCCTGCCGCTTGAGATCCAGCAGCAT
>JBBRGR010000425.1:0-2562 GCA_038223815.1 Gemmatimonadales bacterium | reverse complement strand
GACTGGAATTGGGAAGGCCCCCGGCCGGCGGTGCTACCTCGGAGAGGTTCCACGAGGGAGCGGATACTCGATGTCCGTCGGCCGCGTCGTCAACACATCAGCGCCATCAGCTCCGCCTGCGGCCACGGGGCAGCGACGCGTAATGCACAAGCTGGTTAGTACCGCACCGGAAGCCTTTCCGAGTTCTAGATGCGGCGGGTCTCATGAGCCCACATGGCGAGCTCCACGCGGTTGCGGGCGCCGAGCTTCCTCATGAGGCTGGCCAGGTGGGCCTTCACGGTGCTTGTGCTGATGTATAGCTCAGTGGCGATCTCGTCGTTGGTGCGGCCCTGCGCCACCGGGACGAGAACTTCCTCCTCACGGGCGGTGAGCGGCTCAAGGGGCTGCCTTGCAGGTTCGGTCTGTGAGTGCGCGAACGCTGCGAGCAAGCGGACGGTCACGCTTGGTGCGATGAGCGCATCCCCGTCAGCCGCGGCGCGTATCGCTTGGGTCAGCAGCGCGGGTCCGGCGTCCTTGAGCAAGAACCCGCGTGCACCGGCCTTGAGCGCCTCGTGGACGTACTCATCGAGATCGAAGGTGGTGATCACCACGATGGGCAGGGGGTGGGCGACGTTGGGTCCGGCAAGTTGACGGGTGGCTTCGATGCCGTCCATCAACGGCATTTGGATGTCGAACAAGCCGACGTCCGGGCGGAGCTGGAGCGCTAGGCGCACTGCCTCGCGGCCATCTGCGGCTGCCCCGACCACCTCGATGTCGGGTTGGGCGTCGAGCAACATCGTCAGGCCGGTGCGGACGATGTGCTGGTCGTCGGCGATCAGCACCCGGATGCTCATCGTGCGGTCCAGGTTCGGGGCAGCGTCGCTTGGACCCTCCAGCCACGGTCGGCGGTCGGGCCCGCCTGGAACGTACCGCCGAGCAGAGTGGTTCGTTCCTGCATTCCCACGAGGCCGTACCCTGCAGTGGCGCCGCTGCCGGCCGTGCTCGGCTCACCATCGTCGTCGACGGTCAGCCGTACGCCCTCGGCGTTACCGACAACAACGACAGTGACCCGCGTCGCGTGGCGCGCGTGCCGGCGAGCGTTCGTGATCGATTCCTGGGCCAGTCGGTAGATCGCGGCCCCGACGGCCGGGCTGAGGTCCTTGAGCTCGCCGGAGAGCGTCACTTGAACTTGAGGGCGCGCCTCGAGACCGCGGGTAAGCCGCTCGAGGTCGGCCACACCTGGCTGCGGCGCAAAATTCGTATCCTGCGAGGCGCGTAGGGCGCCCACCATGGTGCGCAGCTCGGTGAGCGTCCGTGTGGCGGCGTCCTCGATGGTGACCAAGGCTTCGACGGCACGCTCGGGGTCCGAGGCGGCCACGGCACGTCCCGCCTGAGCCTGGATGGCGATCCCGGAGACGTGGTGAGCGACAGTGTCGTGGAGCTCGCGAGCCAGCTGCTCACGCTCGCGGGTCTTGGCCTCGTCGATGTCGCGGATGCGGGTTCTCGCGTGGTAGCGGATCGCCGCACCGAGCGCCGCGGAGAACAAGAAGAAGGCGTAAGCAGCCACCGTCTCCGCAAGGCTCATCGGGTCCGCCACGTAGGTGACGGCCAACCAGACAAGGATGACTCCAAGGCCAATCACTGCCTCGCGACCGGCTCCCCACCGGAACAGGGAGTAGGCCAGGACCAGCACCGCGGAGATGCTCGTCAGCAGACCACCCCCCTCGCCCGCGAGGATCCTGACGACGTCGACCACCGTCAACGTGCCGAAGGAGACCACGACCGCCCCGAGCGGGTGCGTACGTCGCCAGAGCAGGGGGGCAAGGACTACGAGCACGCCGATGAGCGCCAGCGGGAGGGGCGTCAGGTCCACGCGGAGTGCTGCTTCGGCCACGGACCAGACCGTCAGCACGGCGATGAGCGCCCAGTCCCGGAAGATCCGGGCAGGAGGGTTCGCCGGTCGAGGTTCGGCCCACAGCGCGCGCAGGACGTTGGTGACCATCCGGTCAGCCTAGGGATGCGACGTGAGCGGCGTATCAGCCGAAAGCACTACAGGGCGATCGAACGAACGGCCAGTACAGGTCGGGCTCGAAGGCTGGTGTGCCCAGCCACGGGGTCCGCGATCGTGAAGGAGCCACATCCCACCAAGACAACGGAGCACATGATGAGCACTCCTCGAGACAACACCGCCGCGCTGGAAGACGTGCGCCTACCTGTGAGAGCCAAGCTCGCAGCCGCCTGGACCAGCTTCATGTTCCTCTACATCTACGTCGACTACCTCGCCCTGTACAGGCCTGGCGTCGTCGAGGACATCCTGGCCGGCGTCGTGTTCGAGTGGGACATCAGCCAAACCTTTGTCGTCACTGGGCTCACGCTCATGGCGATCCCGATCCTGATGGTGATGCTCTCCACGATGCTGCCGGCCCGCGCGAGCCGGATCACGAACCTCGTCGTGGCATCGCTCTACGTCCCCGTCTCGATGTTCAACGCGGTGGGCGAGTCCTGGATGTACTTCTACGGCCTTGGGGTCGTACTGGAAGTGATCCTGCTCGCCGTCATCCTTCGGTTGGCCTGGACCTGGCC
>JBBRGR010000424.1:0-2565 GCA_038223815.1 Gemmatimonadales bacterium | reverse complement strand
CCAGTGGCTCAACTTCACCTACGCGAACAAGACTCAGCGCAAATACTCGCCGCTCTACCTGAAACGGATTGCGGCAGGTTGGCGGGACTCGCTCGTGCGGCAGTTGCCGGCCTTTGTTTCCCCCGCCGCCGTTCAAGCCGTGAAGGCCTGCGAGGCCGAGACCGTCGCGGAATTCTGTCTTGAGATCATGCGGACCATGGGACTGCTCGAGGGCGTGCGGGTCGTGCGCTCGAGCGACCCCGCGGTGCGGCTCGCGGCCTGCGACCTCAACGACTTTTTTGTCGACTGTCCGTATCAGGGCGAAGTCGTGCGGGCGCGCTGCCAGTCCGGCGCGCTCAGCCTGCACGAAGGCGGAAACTCCTTTCTCACTCTGCCCGCACAAACTTGGACCAAGGCCCAGATCAGCCCGGCGCGCGATACCCGGCTGCGGTGGATGCAGTCGGTCCTCGGGTGTACCCACTACATCGCCGGTGCCGGCGAGCAGGCCTACCTCAACCCGGCCGATGCGCCGGAAATCACGTTCATCAACCGCGATCCGATCGACCGTTCCGATGAAGCCTGCACCGAATTCCCCGCCTGAGCCCCGCCGGTTGCTCGCATTTGGCGCCCATCCGGACGACATTGAGTTCGGTGCCGGGGGCATCCTCGCCCGCGAGGCCCGCGCGGGCACGATCCTTTCGCTGGTCGTCTGTTCGCGAGGGGAGTCCTCCACCCATGGAACGTCCGGGGAGCGCGAGGCCGAGGCCCGCCAGGCCGCAGCTGTGCTCGGTGCGTCGATCGACTTTGTCGATCTCGGGGGCGACGCCCATCTTGCCCCGTCGGTGGCCCACACGCTCACGCTCGCGGCCCTCGTCCGGCGGCATCGTCCGCGGTGGGTCCTCGCACCCACGACCACCCCGTCGCAACATCCCGACCACGCCGTCGTCGGAGGGCTTGTGCGCGACGCGGTCAGGCTCGCCCGCTACGGGGGCGTGAAGGAACTCCTCGACCAGCCGGCGCACACGATCGACCATCTTTTTCACTACGCGGTCGGACCCGAGGGCGAGCCCCCGGGGGCACCGGCCGTCTGGGTCGATCTCTCCGACCCGGAGGTGATCAAGGCCTGGACCGCAGCCATGTCGGCCCACGCCACCCAGGCACGTTCGCGCGATTATGTCGAACTGCAGCTGACCCGCGCCCGCCTGCTCGGCCTGCGCGCCGGAGTCGGCCACGCCCAGGCACTCTTTCCCGCGGATCCCCTGGTCGTCGATTCCTTGGAACAATTGGGGCACGGAGCTCGTCGTTTCTGACGACGTCCGCCCACCGGCCCGAATCCTCCGTCCTCCCTCCCGCATGAGTGAACCTCCTCTCCGCATCGGCATTGCCTGTTATCCGTCCGTCGGCGGGAGCGGAATTCTGGCCACGGCGCTCGGGGTGGATCTCGCCCGCCGGGGCCACGAGGTTCATTTCATTAGCTACGAGCGTCCGTTCCGCCTGCCGCCGGATGAGCCCGGAGTCACCTTCCATCCCGTACACATTCAAGGCTACGGGTTGTTCCGTCATCCCGACTACACCCTGCCGTTGGCGGTGAAAATGACCGAGGTGGTGCGGGAGCGCCGCTTGGACATCCTCCACGCCCACTACGCCGTTCCGCATGCCACCGCCGCCGTGCTCGCCCGGGAGTGGCTGCCCGAGGAACTCCGCCCCGGGGTCATCGCGACGCTCCACGGCACCGACACAACGCTGCTCGGCCGTGATCCCGGGTACGCCCCAGCCATCCGCCACGCGCTGACCAAGGTGGACGCGATCACCACCGTCTCCGAATTTCTGCGCCAGGACACGACGCGACTGGCCGACATCGACCATCCGATCCAGGTCATCCCGAACTTTTTCACCCCGCGAAAGCCGCAGCGCAGTCGGAAAGCGGTCCGGGCCGAACTCGGGCTGGTCGACCACGAGGCGATGGTCCTGCACATGTCGAATCTCCGGCCGGTCAAGCGCATCGACTTGCTGCTCGACGCCACCGCCCGCATCCGTCCTCGCGACTCTTTCAAGCTGGTGGTGATCGCCGGCGGCGATTTCGCGCCGTTTCGGGAGCAGGTCCGGCGGCTGGGACTGGAGGACCGCGTGGTCGTCCGGGAAAACGTCAGTCTGATCGAGGACTACGTGGCCGCCGCCGATCTAGGTCTGATCACCTCCGAATCAGAGAGTTTTTGCCTGAGTATTCTTGAGGCCATGATGTTTGGCTGCCCAACCGTCGCCACCGCGGTCGGCGGCATCCCGGAGGTGATCGAGCATGGCAAGTCGGGCCTGCTGGTGCCGTTCGGCGATGCCGACGGCCTCGCCCGCGCCGCCGAGAGCCTCATCAGCAACCACCGCCTTCGGACAAGCCTCGGCCGAGCCGCCCAAGTCCGCGCGCGGGAAAATTATTCCGCGGACCGCGTGGTTCCGCTGTACTTGGATCTCTACCGTCGAGTGCGAGCGAACCGCGAGGCCCATGCGCGCCACGTATTTATGCCGCAGATTTAAGAGGGGGGAAAGGGCGCGGAGGCGGTGCGGTCTTGGCGAAGCGTTGACGGTGCGGCC
>JBBRGR010000423.1:0-2590 GCA_038223815.1 Gemmatimonadales bacterium | reverse complement strand
GACCACACCGGTTCCTTGCCGTGCGCAAAAGCCGGGCATTGGGACCAGATAGGATGTGCGCTCCCCTCCAAGGGGTGCGCACACTCCGAGGGTATAAGGGAGAGTGTCGCACCCTCGTTGCCCGGGCGTTGCCCGGGCGTTGCACCCAGTGTTGCACCCTGCCGTCATTTCCTGCCCTCAGAGGCCCGGGCGATGTGCGAACGCGCCTTCGCGCCTGTCCCATGCTGCGCAACGATGATGGTCCTACGATGGAAGAGCGCTTCCATCGCGCTCGCGAGCGCCCGCTTCGTCATACCCTCGGCCTCTGGGTGCTTGGCGAACTGGGTCGGGGCATACGTGCCCGATGGGCTGGTCGATACGTGCCGTCCCTGCGCCGCGAACATGTCCAAGAGCGCCAGGAACACCCGCTCGGCCTTGGCCCCTGACGCCATCGCCTCGACGGCGGACGGCGCTTCATCGGCGACGAACACGCCCTCGCGCCAGGTCATGCCGATCTCGCCGCCGACGCGGCCATAGTTGGCCTTCTTGGTCGACATGAGGCGCTTGTCGGGGTCCGGCTCGTATCCGTCCTGAATGATCCGTTCGAGGTAGAGGCGCGACCGCACGCTGTTGTTCCAGGCCGTCGAGCCCGATGTGCCCGAGCCCGAGTTGAGGCCGGTAAGCGACGGATGCCCGAGCAGCATCACGGCGCACCGCTGGCGCAGCGCGAGGCCGCGCAGGATGCCGATGAACTGGCGGACCTTGGCCCGGTCGTTTTCGTTGGCCGGGTACACGTCCGCGAGGGTATCGATGATGATCAGCGAAGGCTGCTCGTCAGCCGCCCGCACCTCCAGCTCGGCGAACAGCTCGGACTGCATCAGGCTCAGCCCGGTTTCGACCGCGAGCAGCGCATCCTCGCCGGCGAGGGAGCGGATCGTAAGCCCCCCGAGGCCTTCATATCGGCCGCCGGTCACGCGGAGGATGTCATCGATCCGGCGATGCAGCTCGTCTTCATCGTCCTCGGCCGAGAGGAAGATTGCCCGGCCCGGCTTCACCGGGCGGCCGAGCCACGCGCCGCCGGTCGCGGCTGCGATAGCGAGCTGCAAGGCGAGCAGCGACTTGCCCGTGCCACCGTCGCCGGAGAACAAGGTGATGGTCTTCATCGGCACGAGCGCGTCAACCAGCCAATCGCGCGGCGGGACGGGGACGTAACCGTATTCGCTCGCCGCGAAGAACCGTGACGCTCTCGGAGAGCCGCCCGGGATCACTGTGAACCGGGTCATGCCGCGATCGCCCGGAGCCGCGTCCCGATCGCCGCAGCGTAGGCGCGTAGCTCGCCGGGCGAGCCGACGGCCGCCCAGGCGTCGGCCTCGGCGCGAATGTCATCGAACGGCGGCGGGGGAAGCCCGGCGCGGTCGGCCAGCCGCTCCCAAAGGTCAAGTATGTCGGACGGCTCGGCGGCGGCCACCGCGAGCACGGCGGCATGGTGCCGCTCGGCTGGCGTCAGATGCTCGCGCCACGCCGCGACGGCGCTATGCGTCGCGGCCGCGTCTCCGGTCCGCACCGCCGAGCGCAGAGCCCGGACGGCCGCAGTCCAGCGTTCGTGGTCGGCGCCAGCGTTCACGCCGCCTCGCCCCGCTTCGCCGCCTGCTCGGCCTCCCAGGCCTCAAGCTCGGCGATGCGCCAATAACGGAACCGGCCGAGGTAAATCGGCCGGGGGAATTTCATCGCGTCATCGCGCAGCCAGCGCCAAAGCGACATTTGCGTGATACCGTAGCGTTCCCAGACCTTGCGGGCGGGAAGAAATTCTTGGTTCACTTTGCCGATCCTCCGCGTTAGCTACGTGAAGGATGGGGGGCTGGTTTGGCTAATTCATGAGGCCTTGGCCACGAAATCGGCCAGATAGTTGCGCACGGTCCCGAGCTTGGGTCTTTCTCCCGGCCACGCAGCGAGCACGGCCGAGGCGAGTTGCCGTTTGCGCACATGCTTCGTCCGGGTTGCGACAATATCGCGGGCCAGCCGAAGCGCCAGCGCCCGGCGAGTTTGGGCAGAGGCGGAATTGGCCTCGCCACCCGCTCGACGGTGAAACGTCGCCGCCTTCTCGCGGATCGCCAACACTTCGCGCCGCTCGCGGGTGTCCGGGTCCACGCCAGCCCGCCAGTAGAGACGTTCGCGCAGCACTCCGAGCTCTTCCGCAAGGTCAAGCATTCGCGAGAGCTCCGCTTCGGGTTTCGCGCGCTCCCGATCCAGCAAGTCGTATGCGTTCAACCATTTCTGCATAATCGCATATGCGTGATCCTCGCCGAAGTAGGCTGTGACGAAGCCCTGTGGGTGGCGTGCCATATCGACCCGAATCGCCTCAACCTGGTTCGGTGCGTTCCGGCAGAACCAAGCGGCGTCCATTTTCGCGTAGGCCTTCGCTAGCACGGCCCGGCAGTGCTCGGCGTTAGCGTGGCGCCACTCGTCCGCCGTCTGCTGCTTTCGAAACCATGCGTCAATCTCGCCGCCCGGCATGAAGGCTTCCGGGTCCTCTTCAAGGTTGAAGACGACAACCTTGCGCTGCATCAGGCCTACGCCTTTCGTGACGATCTTAGGCATGAAGATGCACCAC
>JBBRGR010000422.1:0-2602 GCA_038223815.1 Gemmatimonadales bacterium | reverse complement strand
AGGTCCTTCGACTCCGCCCGCTGCGCGGGCTCCGCTCAGGATGACAATTTCGCCCGCCCATTCCCTTGCCACAACAATAAATCTTGATACGTTTATCTCCATGCCAACTCTCGCTCCTCAGGCCGCCCTCGCCCGCTTGTTCCACGCGCTCTCCGACGAAACGCGCCTGGGCATCCTCGAGGCGCTGCGCGGCGGCGAACGCTGCGTCTGCGAACTGACCGGCACCCTGGACGCCGCCCAGTCGCGGCTCTCCTTCCACCTGAAGACCCTGAAGGACGTCGGAATGGTCACCGACCGCCGCGAGGGGCGCTGGGTCTACTACACCCTCGCCCCAGACGCCCTCGACATGGTCCAGACCGCCCTCGGCGAACTCACCACCCCGACCTCACCACGCCGCAAGGAGTGGTGGACCGGCTGCAAATAGTCCCGTTGTTGGGTTCGACATATCAAGATTTCTTGGTGCACTTCACGAGAACCTGAGGAATAGATCATGACCCCGGAACCGAACGCCACCGAACTGCGCGACACCGTCCGCGAGAAGTACGGCGCTGCCGCACGTCGCGTCCTCGACATCGCCGAGCCGGCCTCCTGCTGCGGCCCCACCTCGTCGTGCTGTGGCGCCACCGCCTTTGACGGCACCGTCGACCCGATCACCTCGAACCTCTACCTCACCGGCCAGACCGACGTCCTCCCCGACGCGGCGGTCCTCGCCTCCCTCGGCTGCGGAAACCCCACCGCCCTGGCCGAGCTGCACCCGGGTGAGACGGTCCTCGATCTCGGCTCCGGCGGCGGCATCGACGTCCTCCTCTCCGCGCGGCGTGTCGGGCCCACGGGCAAGGCGTATGGCCTCGATATGACCGACGACATGCTCACGCTGGCGCGGAAGAATGCCGCCGAGGCGCACGCGACCAACGTCGAGTTCGTCAAGGGCCACATCGAACAGATTCCGCTCCCCGACAACTCCGTGGACGTGATCATCTCGAACTGCGTGATCAACCTCTCCGGCGACAAGCGTGCGGTGCTGGCCGAGGCGTTCCGCGTGCTCAAGCCGGGCGGACGCTTCGCGGTGAGTGATGTGATCGTCCGCGGCGACATGCCGGCCGAAGTGCGCAAGAGCATGGAGCTCTGGGTTGGCTGCGTCGCCGGTGCATTGGAGGAACAGGAGTTCTTGACCCTGCTCGCCGAGGTCGGCTTCGAGTCGCCGTCGATCGAGCCGACGCGCATCTACCGCGCCGAGGACGCCGCGACCTTCCTCACAGGTGCAGGCCTCGACGCGGCACACGTCGCGGAAATTGATGGCAAGTTCATGGCGGGTTTCGTGCGGGCGACCAAGCCAAAGGCTGCGGCGTGCTGCGCGCCGGGATGCTGTTCGTGACGAGCACGGCGGCCATCGACGCGCCGATCCTGAAGCGGCTCTCCACGCTGGACCGCTTCCTGCCGGTCTGGATCGTTGCGGCGATGGCCGCCGGACTCCTCGTGGGTCGGCTCTTCCCCGATCTTGGTGCCCTGCTCGACCGGATCAAGATCGCCGGCGTGTCGGTACCGATCGCGCTTGGGTTGCTCTGGATGATGTATCCGGTGCTCGCCAAGGTCCGCTACGAGACGATCGGCCAGCACACCAGGGACCGGCGCTTGATCAGCACGTCGCTGGTGCTAAACTGGGTCGTCGGGCCGCTCTTGATGCTCGCGCTCGCGTGGATCTTCCTCCCCGACTTGCCCCACTATCGCAACGGCCTGGTGCTCATTGGCCTGGCGCGCTGCATCGCGATGGTGCTGATCTGGAACTCACTCGCCTGCGGTTCGGGTGAGCTGGCGGCCGTGCTGGTCGCGCTCAACTCCGTCTTCCAGATCGTCACGTATTCGGTACTGGGGTGGCTCTACCTCACGGTGGTGCCGGGGTGGTTCGGCGCCGACACGGCAGTGCTCGACGTCTCGATGGGACAAATCGCCGTGAGTGTACTGGTCTTTCTCGGTGTCCCGCTCGTCGCGGGCTACCTCACGCGGAAGACGCTGGTCGCCAAGCGCGGAGCGACATGGTACGAGTCGGTCTTCCTCCCGAAGATCGGCCCCACTGCGCTCCTTGGTCTGCTCTACACCATCGTGCTGATGTTTGCGATGCAGGGGAATCGGCTGATCGAGGCGCCGTTCGACGTGGTGCGCATCGCGATCCCGATGCTGATCTACTTCGCGATCATGTTCGGCGTTGCCTTCTGGGCGTCGTGGAGGATGGGCTTCACCTATGAGGCGACGTCGGCCATCTCCTTCACCGCGGCCGGCAACAACTTCGAGCTCGCCATCGCGGTCGCCGTGGCCACCTTCGGCCTCGGCTCGGGCGAAGCGCTCGCCGCGGTGGTCGGCCCGTTGATCGAAGTCCCCGCGCTCGTTGGCCTGGTCTATGTCGCGCTCTGGGCACGCCGCCGCTACTTCCCCAGTGAGGCTGTCGCCGCATGAATACACCAACGCCATTCCGCATCCTTGTGCTCTGCACTGGCAACAGTGCGCGCAGTCAGATCGCCGAGGCATTGTTCGTCACGCGCGGTGCCGGTCGCGTGGTCGCGGCGAGTGCTGGCTCCGCTCCCGCACCACGAGTGAATCCGTACGC
>JBBRGR010000421.1:0-2618 GCA_038223815.1 Gemmatimonadales bacterium | reverse complement strand
CCTTCGACGCCGAGGGTCGCGTGGCCACCATGGGCGTGGGCGAACCCGGCAGTCTGCCGACCACGCTGTCGGAACTCGTGGCGCGCGGGGTTCCGCTCCAGATGGCGCTGGCCCCCTTCACCAGCAATCCTGCGCGGCTGCTGCGGCTTGAACGCAAGGGACAGATCACGGTTGGCGCTGATGCCGATCTGGTCGTGCTCGACTCGGATGGGAGAATTCACGACGTGATGTGTGGCGGACACTGGCATGTGCGCGCGGGTGCAGTGGAAGTGACTGGACTCTTCGATTCGGCGGCGCCATGAGCCCCGCCAAGGTCCCGCACGGCGAGTCGCGGGGCTGGATCATCCCGATCGGGGGCGCGGAAGCGAAGGTCGGCGACGTGTCGATCCTGCAACGCTTCATCGATCTCTGCGGGGGACGCGATGCACGCCTCGGGGTCATCCCGACCGCGTCGCAGCTTGCCGACACCGGGCCACGCTACCATGCCCTCTTCCGCGAGCTCGGTGCTGCCGAGGTCGTGGTCATGGACTTTGATACCCGACGCGATTGCGAGGAACCAGGCCGACTCGCTGCCCTGAGCGATTGTGATGGCGTCTTCCTGACCGGCGGGAACCAGCTCCGGCTGTCGACGCTGCTCGGTGGCACCTCGGTATCGCGCCTGCTCCGGACGCGGAATGCGGCCGGCGTGCACGTGGCCGGGACCTCGGCGGGTGCCGCCTTCCTCTCGGAGCACATGATCGCCTTTGGCACCGAGGGTGCGTCCCCGACGGCGCGTGGGGCGACGCTGGCACCGGGACTCGGCCTCACCAACCGCGTCGTGATCGATCAGCACTTCCGCCAGCGCGATCGTCTGGGACGATTGCTCAGTGCGCTCGCCTACAATCCGTTCGCCATCGGACTCGGCCTCGATGAGGACACCGCCGCCTTCATCGCCCCCGACGAGACGGTCGAGGTCGAGGGGAGCGGGTCGGTGACCGTCCTCGACTGCGGGGGACTCAAGTTCTCCTCGATGGATCGCGTCCAGGAAAACGAACCGGTCTCGCTCCTCGGGGTGCAGTTGCACATCCTCACCCGCGGCGCGCAATTCAACTTGCACACGCGGGAAGCCGCCGCCGGATCGCTCGCCACTGTCAAGCAGTAGTGCTCACCTCGAGGGGACGTCATGAAGGTTCTTGATCGCGCCGTCTATGTCGGGCCCTCGCTCTACGCGCACTTTCCGGTCATCCGGCTTCGCCTCGATCTGGGCGAGCTGGAGGCGTGGCCGACGAGTCGGCTCGGCGCGGCGTTCATCGCGGGACTCCTGGATGCCCTCCCCGGCCTCCACGACCATGGCTGCAGCTATGGCGAGCCGGGTGGCTTCGTGCGCCGCATGACGGAAGACGAGGGGACCTGGCTCGGTCACGTGCTCGAGCACGTCGCGATCGAACTGCAGAATGTCGCCGGTATCAAGGTGACCTTCGGCAAGACCCGCGGTGCGGGTGCCGATGGTGTGTACGATGTGGTGTACGAGTATGAACAACGGGACGAAGGACTCGAGGCGGGGGAACTCGCCATCCGTTTGCTGCTCGCCCTCCTCCCTGATGCGTGTCGCCCCGAGGGCGCACGCCCCGACGACTGGGATTTCCCCCGCGAGCGCGACACCTACATCCGCTTCGCGCAGCGCCGGGCCCTCGGGCCGAGCACGGCGTCCTTGGTGCACGCGGCGGAAGCGCGCGACATTCCCTGGCTCCGCATGAACGGCTTCTCGCTGGTGCAGCTCGGCCATGGCAAGTATCAGCAGCGCATTCAGGCCACCGTGACCGGTCGCACCTCGCACATTGCCGTGGAACTTGCCAGCGACAAGGAGGAGACCAACAAGCTCCTCGGCGCCCTTGGCCTGCCGGTCCCGCGGCAGGAGTTGGTGCAGCGGGCCGAAGATGCCGTGCGCGCGGCGCGGCGCATCGGGTTCCCGGTCGTGGTGAAGCCGTACAATGGCAACCACGGACGCGCGATCTCCATTCATCTCACCACCAGCGAGCAGGTCGAGGAGGCCTTTGCCTTGGCACAGGGCGTGTCGCGCTCGGTCATTGTCGAGAGCTTCGTCACGGGCGATGACCACCGGCTCCTCGTGGTCGATGGCGTACTGGTCGCGGCCACCCGGCGGACACCGGCACACGTCGTGGGCGACGGCCACTCGACCATCAGCGCGCTTGTCGATGCCGTCAACAGCGATCCACGTCGTGGGATCGGGCACGAGAAGGTGCTGACGCGCATTGACCTCGATGCCAAGGCGCTCGCACTGCTCGAGAAGGACGGCCTGACGGCGGGGAGCATTCCGGAGGCAGGGTGCCGCGTGCAGCTGGCGAGCACGGCCAATCTCTCGACCGGGGGCACGGCCACCGACGTGACCGACATCATCCACCCCGACAACGCCGAGATGGCAGTCCGCGCGATCAAGGCCGTGGGGCTCGACGTCGGCGGCGTGGACTTCCTCTGCCGGGACATCAGCGAGTCCTACAAGACGCATGGCGGTGGGATCTGCGAGGTCAACGCGGCACCGGGCTTCCGGATGCACTCGGCGCCGAGCGAGGGCACGCCGCGCGACGTGGCGGGCCCGGTGATCGATATGCTCTTTCCGA
>JBBRGR010000420.1:0-2623 GCA_038223815.1 Gemmatimonadales bacterium | reverse complement strand
AGCTGGCGCCACCACTACGGACCCACGCTCCTAGGGTGTGCACTCGTCCTGGCGTCGACGACATGCCAGCCAGAAGCCCCCGCAGAAAGATGCGGGGGCTTCTGACGTGCAGCCAAGGGTGCCGGGCCGCCCCGGCTCTGCGCGACTGGCGCCTCGCGATCGCGGTGCTGGGGATCGCGGTCCTTTCGTCGGTCATCCCGTACGCGATCGAGCAGGTGGTGCTGGGCCGGGTGAGCGCCGCGACGTTCGCGGTGCTGCTCGCCCTGCTGCCCGCGACGGCAGCGATCGTCGGTGCCGCCACCCTGCGCCAGGTCCCGGCGCCGCTCGACGTGATCGGGCTGCTGACGGTGTCGGCCGCGATCGCACTCACCTCGGCTCCGAGCCGCCGGCCCGGGCGGCCGACAGGCTAGGAGCGTGGGTCCGTAGTGGTGGCGCCAGCTCTGGGTCGACTCGTCGGTCATCGGGCGTGGTGGCGGCCGATCTGTCGGTCGGTGGTCGTTAGGGGGCGGTGAGCTCTCCTGCGGTCATGTCTGCGGCTGGGCAGGGTCGCCTGAGGCCCCGTTCGGGCGGGCGACCTGCCGCGTCAGGTTCCGGCGGGGGCCGCGAGCAGGGCTTTGCTCTGCATGGTGAAGAGCTTCAGGAGGTTGTGGCAGCCGGCGATCAGGTTCCACTCGTTGCGGGCGTTTTCCAGGCCGCGTAGCAGGACGCGTTTGCCTTGCCGGGTGTGGATCTGTCCGAAGACCGGCTCGACGATCGCTTTACGTCTCGCATAAACTGCGCGACCGTTCTTCGTTCTCAGTTTCCTACCCATTCGCTCACGCTGTGTCGCGTCTGCGGGAATTCTTCCCCTGGGGACATCGGGGATCCGTTCACCGTGTTTGGCCCGGCCGGTCGAGATGAAAAATTCAGTCCCGCTGGCGTCCGCGATCTCCTTGGCATGCGCAAAGTTCTTCGCCGAGCCATATCCGGCATCCGCGAGAATCTCACGCGGAAGAGATCCAACAGTGGTGCGGGTTGCTTCGAGCATCGGGTGCAACTGTTCAACATCGACCGCGATGTTCGTCAATTGAGTGGCGATAATGACTTGGTGATCCGAGTCCACAACGGCCTGCGCGTTGTAGCAGTAGTGGAATGAACCGTCTGCGGTCTTCATGATCCTGGCGTCCGGGTCGGTGAAGTTGCGTTGCGCCGACGGTTTCACCTCGGCCTTGTCTGCCGCGTCCTGCCCCTTGGTGGCGGTCGTGTCGTCATCGTCGTCGCGCTTGCGCGAGGCATCCTCGGCTTCCTTGCGGGCCCTGGCCGCTGCTTCGGCTTCCAACGACTCGCGGGCCAGGGCCATCTTCACCAGGCGCGACTCACGCCGAGCCAGCTCCGCAGGGAGCTCGTCGCCGCGCTTGTCCTTCCCGAACCGGGTGTCTTCCGCTGCGTCGATGTCCTGCGCCTCGGCGAGCAGCTCGGACACCTCGGCGGCCAGGACCTTCTGCTTCTCGGTCAACCGGGCGTAGCTCATCGCTTTGTGTCGCGACGCGTTCGCACGGATCTTCGTGCCGTCCAGCGCGACCCGCCCCAACGAGACCATGCCCGCCGCCCGGCACAGCTCCAGCGCCTGCAAGAACACGTTACCCAGCGCAGCGAGGTGGCGTTTCCGGAACCGCCCGATCGAACGAAAATCCGGTGTCTGCTGCCCGGACAGCCACCGGAACGCCACCACGTCCACGCACGCCCGCTCCAGTTCCCGTGAGGAACGCACTCCCACGCAATACCCATAGAGCAGTACGCGCACCATCAACCGGGGGTCATACGGCGGCTGGCCCTTGACCTTCCGATACGACGAGTAGAACCGGTCCAGATCCAGGCTCGTCTCAACGATCTCGGCAATGAACCGAGCCAGATGATTCTCGGGCAACCACTCATCTAACGAGGGCGGCACCAGCATCACTGCGTCCGGCTCAAACGGACGGAACCGCTTATTGACTCCGGCACCTACCTCAACGCTGCCATCATCTACAGGAATTACACGCTCAAGGTCAGTCGCATCGAAAAGAAACCCGGAATGATCCACGCTCCCATTGTTGCAGAACTCACCTCAAGAGCAAGGACTCCACGCGGCGGTTCGACTCCGCGCCACGAGTCACGCCGCCGAACCGCCCCGCCGCAGGACAGAACTACTGACCCACGCACCTAGACGGCCTAGACGGCCTAGACGCCAGGGGCGTTCCGGCTCGCTCGGGACCCAAGCAGCAGGCGCTCGACCCGCAGCGCGCCGGGCGCGAAGCGCGGCGTGCGGGCGGCGTACGCGGCGTACCCCGCGAACCGGTTCGCCAGCCGCGCCTCCTCCCAGCGCGCCTTGGCGCCCAGCAGGGTCCAGAGCGCGCCGAGGGCGACCAGGCGCGGCGCGCTGCCCGACGCCGCGGTGATCGACGTCATCGAGAGCAGGAGCCCGCTGTAGATCGGGTGCCGCACGAACCGGTAGAGCCCGCCCGTGCGCAGCTGGGCGTGCTCGTTGGGCAGCGGGACCGCCGTCAGCCCGCGCCCGAGCGAGGTCGCACCCGCGGCCATGACGGCGGCGCCCGTCACCACCCCGGCGGCGCCCGCGATCGACAGGGGACGGGGGACCGGCCAG
>JBBRGR010000419.1:0-2626 GCA_038223815.1 Gemmatimonadales bacterium | reverse complement strand
CGTGTCGCCCGCCCGCATCAACTTCGCCGTGCCCGAGCGTTACGCCGCCGTGCTGAAGATGGGACAGGAAGTGACCTTTCAGGTGGCCTCTCTCCCCGGCAAGACGTTCACCGCGCGCGTCGACTTCGTCGATCCGGTGGTGACCCTGCCGGGCCGCACCATCACCGTGAAGGCGCTCACCCCGAACCCCGGCGGGACGCTGCAACCGGGGATGTTCCTCGAGGCACGGCTCGCCACGGCGACGCGCGCGAATGCGGTCGTGGTCCAGGAGGAGGCGATCGTCCCGACCGCTGGCGCCACGTACATCTGGGTGTTGCAGGACAGCGTCGTCACGCGCCGCGAGGTCGAACTCGGCGTGCGCTCTCCTGGATTCGTCGAGATCCGCCGCGGCATCGAGGTTGGCGATCAGGTGGTGGTCGGCGGCCTGGAGCGTCTCGTCGAAGGCAGCAGGGTGAATGCCACCCTCAAGGAGCGGCGGCCACGCGGGGCGCGCGAGGGGTGAGTCGCGGGGCGGCACTCGTCGGGCTCCTGCTCGTTCCTGCCGCCCTTGGTGCGCAGGCGGACACCTCGCGCTGGGCCGTCCGACTCCGTGCGCCAGCTGGCGTGGAGCACGGCGAGCTTCGCCTCACACCGCATGGTGGCCGGCTCCTGCTCGAGAGCCGCGATAGCGCCTACCTTCCCCTGACGCACATCCAGCACACCGGCACCCAACTCCGCTTCGCGGTCCCCGGTGCCGCCACGCGCGTGGCGGTCGAGCTGGATCCGTCGGGGCGGAGCATGCGTGGGTGGTTCACGGATCGGGACGGTGCCATACGCGAATGGCACGCCGAGCGGATCGCGCCCGGGATCGTCCAGTGGCCGGTGCGGCCGCGCGTGCGCGCGCGTCAGTTCGCCGTCGGGAGCGGGGCGAGTGTCACCATGATTCCCGCGGCGTGGCTCGCGGCGCTCCCCGCGGCCGCGCTCCTGGACGCGGAACATGCCGTGCTCGTCCGCGCCGCGCTGCTCCCGGCCGTCGCAGCGAACGAACGTGCGGCGCGTTCCCGCGCGATGGTCCTCGGCGCCGACGCCTCCACCCGCGGGGCCGTGCAGCGTGTGCTCGGGCAGATCGCGGCCAGCCCGTCGGCCGATACCGCCTTTCGACGCATCTTCCTCGGGTCGAGCGGGGTGCTCCTTGACGTGCATGATCGCGCCGGATACGACGCGTCGCGCATGGATCGCAACTTTCAGTGGGCCGATGCGGCACGCGGCCTGGTCGCCCTGCGTCGGCTCGATGCCGAGTGGATCACGGTGATGCCACGCGTGCAGGAGGCCGTCCTCACGCTCTGGCCGACGTGGGTTGCGGGGGACTCCGTGGTGGCCCGCGCGCTGGCGCAGGTGCGCGCGTCCGATCGTGCGGCGGCGCAGGCACTCTATGTGGCGCTGCAGGGGTACACGTCGGCGATTCCGTGGTGGCGTGACGCCGTGCAGTGGCTCCTGACGCATCGCTGGATGGCGACGCCCTCCGGTCCGCGCTCCCCGGCCCAGCTGATGGCCACCTTCTGGGGGCGCGACACGGTGCCGCTCCCGGTGCTGGTCGTCCAGCGACTCGGTGGATTCGAGGCGACCCCGCAGGTCGCTGCGTCCCGGCTCACCGCCCGACTCTTCGAGCCACTCAACGCCTCGGCGGTGGAATGGTTGGCTGCAGGGCGGGCCGACGCGCTGGCTGCGTGGCGGGCGATCGCGTGGGAGGACACGCTGACCGTCGAGGGCGCCACGTTTCCGAGTCTCTTGTTGCCGCCGAATGTGGTCACGGGTCGCCCGGCGGTGTCGGCACTGCTTGCGGAGCGGGATGGGGTCCGCATCGACCCCGGGATCATGCCGCTCCTGGCCGTGGCCACGGTGATCCACGAGTGGCACCACGTGCTCGCGAGTGCCGCGCGACTCGACGGGCGCGGGGACGGGCTCCGGCTCGGCGGCGGCGTGCTCCGGCTCCGTGATGAGGATCCGTGGCTCGCCGAGGGCTTTGCGGAGTGGGCCACCGAGGAGACGTTGCGTCCGGCGCGCGCGTCGCTGCCCCTCCTGAGTCTGGTGGACCACGAGAAGCGGATGGCGCTCTTCGGTGGGCTGAGTGACGATCCGCATGCGCTCGGCTACCGTTTGCTCCGCGCTGCGACCCCCCGTCTTCCGGCGGCCTCGCGACGCGATGCCGTGGTGGCCAGACTGCACGACCCGAGTGCCCTCGCGCGACTCGCCGGCTTTCCGGCGGGTGGGGCGAAGGCGCCGATGCTTCTCCGACGGCCCGCGACGGCCGCCGTGGTGCCCGAGATCACCTTTACCTGGGATGCGGGGGTGGCCGACCTGGTCACGCGTCGCCTCCTGCTTCCTCCATTTCCTCCGGAGCGCTGATGTCCCGCCCCATTGCCTCGCTCGCCCTGGCCCTCGTCATTGCCTCTCATCCCCTCGCGGCCCAGCAGACGGTGCCCGAGCGCACCGCTGCGGCGCGCACGTCGAGCCACGCCGACGTGCTGGCGTTCCTGGACGCGCTCGCCATGCGTGGCGCAGCGATTCGTGTGGGCACCCTCGGTGCATCACCACAGGGCCGTCGGATTCCCTACGTGATCGCCGCGCGACCGATGGTCGCCGACCC
>JBBRGR010000418.1:0-2638 GCA_038223815.1 Gemmatimonadales bacterium | reverse complement strand
AGCGCGGGGAGCACCACGCAGAACCACGCGAGCCGGATCGGTCGCGGGCCGATGTGCCCCATGTCGGCATAGAGCGCCTCGCCGCCGGTGATGACCAGCACCACGGCCGCCAGCACCGCGAAGCCGTGCCATTGCTCGCGGACAAAGAAGTCGAAGGCATACCACGGATTGAGCGCGTGGAGGACCTCCGGATTCATGGTGATGCCCCGGATACCGAGCAAGGCAATGCAGACGAAATAGAGGGTGGTCACCGGTCCGAAGATCCGACCGACCCCAGCCGTGCCATGCTTCTGCACCGCAAAGAGCGCCGTGATGATCGCGATCGAGATCGGGACCACCCACGGTTTGAAGATCGGCGTCGCCACATCGAGCCCTTCGATCGCGCCGAGCACCGAAATGGCGGGCGTGATCACGCCATCGCCATAGAGCAGCGCGGCACCGAAGAGGCCAACCACGAGGATGAAGCCGCGGCCCTTCGCCTGCCCACCGGGGCGGACCAGCGCGAGCAGCGCGAGAATGCCGCCCTCGCCGCGGTTGTCGGCGCGCATCACCAGCCCGATGTACTTGAACGAGACGACGAAATTGAGCGACCAGAACATCAGCGACAGGATGCCGAGGACGTTGTCGTGCGTGAGCGCAACGGCGTGGGGCCCCCCGAAGACTTCCTTCAGGGCATAGAGCGGCGAGGTGCCGATGTCGCCGTAGACGATCCCCAGCGCCGCGAGGGCGAGGAGCCGGAGCTCCTTGCCTTTGGGGGGCTCGTGCGTGTGACTCACGGCGTCGTGGTGCCGGCCTGGACTGCGATCAACGAGTCCACCATGCGCGACAAATCCTCGGCGTTGAGGCCGGTGTAGATCCGGCCCCCGATCAGGAACGACGGCGTGTACTGAACCCCGACCCGGTTCCCTTCGTCGAAGGAGGCCTGGATGCGGCCGGCATACTTGGCGGAGCGCATGCACTCCGTCCAGGCACCCACATCAAGGCCGACCAGCGTGGCGATCTCTTCGAGCACCGGCATCGCGTTGCCCTTCAGTGCCCAATCCGGCTGCCGTTGGTACTGCATCGCCTTCATCTCCCAGAACTTCCCCTGGTCGTTGGCGCAGGCGGCCGAGTGGGCGGCCACGCGGGAATGCTGGTGGATTCCCCCCTCGAGCGGGAAATCCCGGTAGCGGAAGCGAACCTTCCCCGCATCCACCAGACGCGCCTTCACGTCAGGGAACTGCACCGTTTCGAAGGCGCCGCAGCCCGGGCAGGTGAAGTCGGCATACTCGGTGATCTCCACCGGGGCTGCCTCCTGGCCGAGGAGGTAGCCCCGGAAGCCGGTCGTGTCGGCGCTGGTGACCGTCACATTCGCGGGGATCGAGACTGGCCCGCCCCCCAGGACACGCGTCAGCACAAAGCCGACTCCGACGATGGCAATTGCGCCAAGTGCGAGATAGAACGGCTTCTGACCCTGGGCCATGACACCCTCTGCGACGGCCACCGGCGAGCGCGGGGCCCGGACGGGGCGTGCTCGGTGGACGCTGGCAATCGTGATGAACCGCGCTCGCGCCGCGCCTTTGGGCGCTCGGCGACCCGGACAATCTAACGGCACCACCCCGGAGCGTGGAGCCAGAGTTTGCCTTCACGTGAACAAATTCCCTATATTGCGCGTATCCAGTACGATGGATGCAGGAGCAATGTCGCTCCCAGCAACACTCAGGGATACCGAATGACCAAGAAGAAGACAGCCCCCCGCCCCCCCGCAATGCCCACGGCGTTTGACGCGGCCCGGGATGAGCTGTTCAGCCATATCCTCCGCTGTGGCGTGCTTGATGCCGCCCCGGAGCACCAGAAGGAATGGATGGACGACACCATGCAGTACGTCGGGGATCGCTATCCCGATCTGACCGCCGAGCAGCACGCCCAGCTTCGCGTCCTCGGGGAGCGCTTCTGTCAGCCGGTGGTGCGCCGTGCTCCGACCGAGGCCGTGGTCGAGAATGCCGCCGAGCCGGAAGCCGAAATCGAGACAGCGGACGCGACGGCGTAAGCAGCGAACGGCGAACAGCGAAAACTGGTAAGGGGTGAGGAGTGAGGGGGAACAGTCCCCTGACCCCTCACCCCTCACTCGTTCCACCAGTGTTCACCGGTCACCGTCTACTCGACGATCACCTTCGTCTCCACCACGATATCCTCCCGGAGCGACAACATCACCGAGCAGTACTTGGTCACGCTCAGCTCCACGGCACGATCGGCCTTGGCCTGCGTCAGCCCCTCGCCGGACAGGGTGAAGGTGAAGAGGACGTGGTTGTAGCGTTTCGGATGCTCCTCGTTGCGGCGCCCCGTGAGGTCCATCGTGTACTTGGTGAGGGTGACCTGCATCTTCTCGAGGATCGAGACGACGTCGGCCCCGGAGCAGCCGCCCATCGCCGTGAGCAGCGCGACCATCGGACCGGGCGCCTCTTTGCCTTCGCCGTCGAGATGGATCGTCGGACCGCCCGGCGCGCCGCCGGTGAAGCGCATGCCGCCCGTCCAGTCGAGGTGGGCGAAGCGGAGATTGGGATCAGTCATTGGCCTTGAGCTTCCGGAAGAAGGGCTGGTTGTAGTCGTAGATCGCATAGAGCGCGACCGCCGCCGTGGCCCAGGCGAGCGGCCTGAG
>JBBRGR010000417.1:0-2640 GCA_038223815.1 Gemmatimonadales bacterium | reverse complement strand
AAGGTCCTCCGGGAGCCCCGCCGCGAGTTCACGGTCCACTTCCCCGTGACCATGGATGACGGCCACGTCGAGCTGTTCACCGGGTACCGCGTCCAGCACAACCTGGGTCGCGGTCCAGCCAAGGGCGGCATCCGGTACCACCAGGACGTGACCATCGACGAGGTCAAGGCCCTCGCGATGTGGATGACCTGGAAGTGCGCGGTCGTGGGCATTCCGTTCGGCGGCGGCAAGGGCGGCGTGATCGTCGATCCCAAGAAGCTGTCGATCCGCGAGGTGGAGGGGCTGACCCGTCGCTTCACCACCGAGCTGAGCCCGCTCATCGGGCCGGACCGCGACATCCCCGCGCCCGACGTCAACACCAACGCCCAGACCATGGCCTGGATCATGGACACCTACTCCATGCACCATGGCTACACGATCAGCGGCGTGGTCACCGGCAAGCCGATTGCGATCGGCGGGTCGCTCGGGCGCAACGAGGCCACCGCGCGCGGCGCCGTCTTCACCCTGCAGCGCTGGGCGGCCACCACCGGCACCCCGCTGGAGGGAGCGCGCGTCGCGATCCAGGGCTACGGCAACGCCGGCAGCATCGCCGCGACCCTGCTGGCTGCTGAGGGCGCCGTCATCGTCGCGGTCAGCGACTCCCAGGGCGGGATCCACGATCCGGCCGGCCTCGACCCTGCCAAGGTCGGTGCCTGGAAGGCGGAGCACGGCACCGTGCTCGGCTATCCGCGGGCCACCGAGGTGACCAACCAGGAGATCCTCGAGATCGACTGCGACATCCTGGTGCCGGCGGCGCTGGAGAACCAGATCACCCGTTACAACGCCCCGCGCATCAGGGCCAAGGTGATCGCCGAGGCGGCCAACGGACCAACCAACCCCGAGGCGGACGAGATCCTCTTCGAGCGTGGCGTCTTCATGATCCCCGACATCCTGTGCAACGCCGGTGGCGTGACCGTCAGCTACTTCGAGTGGGTGCAGGACATGCAGAGCTTTTTCTGGAGCGAGGACCGCATCAACGAGAGCCTGCACGAGATCATGGACCGGGCGTTCGAGGCGGTCCATACCATGGCCGCCCGGCACGAGGTTGACATGCGGACCGCCGCCTACATGGTCGCCGTGGCCCGCGTCGCCGAGGCGACCACGCTGCGCGGCCTCTACCCCTAGACACTGGTTCGACCGATGCGGGCGTCCCGCGTGGCGCCCGTGACGCATCGGTCAATGGAAAGGCCGGGCTGACCGATGCTCGATCACGAAGAGCGGTTCCTCTTCCGCGAGGAGATCCTGAACCTGGCCACCGCGCTCGCCGACGTGAATGCGCTCGACAACGTCGAGGACCTGCTGGCCGAGGTGACCACCTCGCCCCGCTTCGACTCCGACGTCTTCACCCTGGAGCGCTCGCTGCAGGTCATGCTGGGTGGCCGCGCCGGCTCCACCATGGTGGGCCTGCTGACGGTCGACCGGGGGGTCTTCGAGGAGGTGGGCGAGATGGGACTCCCGCCGGAGGTGCAGGAGCGAATCGTCGGTTGGCGGGCGCGCTTCGGACTGGCGATCGACAACGCCCTCAACTTCCTCAACAACCCGGACGGCATCCAGGGGAACAACTTCGGGACCCAGATCTCGCACGGCGAATCGGGGACCACGCTCCAGGGGCGGCTGACCCTCGTCCGCTACAACAACGAGCCACAGTTCTTCATCGCGGATGCCGACGTCCTGCTGGCCATGGCGGCGGACATGATGGAGCGACTCGGCGAGCACCTCGCGCCGGACATGCTCGAGGCCGACCTGGTCACCCGCCTCCGCGAGGCGGTGGAGCTCCTCCAACGCCGCAGCACCGCCGCCCGGGGGTGACCCGCCGCATCTTCCTGGCTGCCACCGGCCAGACCCGCGGCACGACGACCACGAGCCTTGGGCTCATCGCCGCGTTCCGCGGTTCGGGCCGTGCGCTGGGCTTCATGAAGCCGGTTGGCCAGCGGACCCTGGTGGTGGACGGGATCCGCGCCGACGAGGATGCGGTCCTGATGAAGGACGTCTTCGACCTTCCGGACGCGCTCAACGACATGAGCCCGGTGACCCTCCCGCGCCACTTCACGACCGACTATGTGATGGGTCGCATCGGCGACGACCTGGGCGCGCAGGTGACCGCCGCCTACGAGCGGGTGGCGCGCGACAAGGACCTGGTCGTCATCGAGGGCACCGGTCACGCCGGGGTGGGTGCCGTGGTGGGGCTCTCCAACGCGCGCGCCGCGGCGCTGCTGGATGCACCGGTGGTGGTGGTCAGCGAGGGCGGGGTGGGGCGTCCGATCGACGAGATCGCGCTCAACGTGGCCCTATTCGCGCGCAACGGCGTGCGCGTCGTGGGCGCGGTGGTCAACAAGGTCGACATCGCGGGGCGGCCGGAGCTGCCGGAGATCCTGGAGCGCGGCCTGGCGCAGCAGGGCGTCCCGTTGCTCGGCTGCATCGGCTTCTCCGAGTTCCTGGCACATCCCTCCCTCGAGCTCATCGATACGCACCTGGATGGCGAGCTGCTGGCCGGCGAGGCGGCACCCAACCGCATCATCGGCCAGGTGGCCATCGGCGCGATGCACGCCGACCACGCCATGGGCCTCCTCCGGGATCGCACCCTGCTGATCACGCCCGGCG
>JBBRGR010000416.1:0-2641 GCA_038223815.1 Gemmatimonadales bacterium | reverse complement strand
CGTCATGACCTTGGCGGTCTCGGCCGGCATGCGGAGATAGCCCCGCATGAGATTGGACCCGCGGACGGCGATCTCGCCGACCGCTTCCGGTCCGTGCAGCTCTCCCGTGATCAGATCCATCGCCATGATCTCGACGCCGGGGAGGGCGCAGCCCACGGTGCTCACACGACGTTCGTCGTTGTCGGCAACGCGGGTGATCGTGACGATAGGTCCGGTTTCCGTGAGGCCGTACGCCACGAGCACATCGCACCAGCGACGCACCCGGCGCACCAGCGCCTCGTCCACCGAACTGCCGGCAATGACGCCGGCTCGCAGCGACGTGAGTCGCGACGGGTCGAACGACTCCTCACGCATGAGGAGGTGATACTGCGTGGGCACGCCGTGCAGCACCGTGACCTTCGCGTCGGCGATGAGCGCGAGGGCGCGCGCCGGGTCGAAGGAGGGTTGCAACACGATCGTTGCGCCACGTGCCAACGTGCCCAGCATGATGCCGAAGCCGAAGATGGCAAAAAACGGGACTGCTCCGAGCACGCGGTCGGTTGGCGAAATCTCGAGGATCTCCGCCACACGCACCGCGTTTTCCACCAGCGCCCGGTGCGACAGCGGCACGCCCTTGGGCTTGCCCATCGTTCCCGACGTGTACATGACGGCCAGGTCGGCCGCCTCGTCATACACCGCTGGCCGCGGAACCGATCGCCCGGTGCCGCTCGAGACGAGATCTTCGAACTGAAAGATCCGGTCGTCGTACCACAGGTCCTCGTCGCCTACCGTGACCACATACTGGAGGTCCGGCAGATCGCCGAGCAATTCTTCGAAGCGCTGCAGAAAGTCCACGCCGTCCCATTTCTCGATGGTGACGACGGCACTCGCCTCGGCGTGTCGCAGCTGGTAGCGCAGATCGTGAATGCTGAGCTGCGGACTGACCGGCACCACGACGGCGCCAAGCTTCGCGGCGGCCAACGTGGCGATGATCCACTCGACGCCGTTCGGCAGGTTGACCGCGATGCGATCGCCCATGCCAAGCCCCAATTCGGAGAAAGCAGCAGCCAGGGAGGACGCGTCGGCGTCCACCTGCTGATAGGTCCACGTCCGTTCACCATTCGTGGCAAGCACGCATGCGGGATGTTCCTGCGCACGTTGCTCAACCAGGGGGGCTAGGGACCACGACGTTGTCATTCCACTCCGGGATCGGGTACAGCCACGTAAATTACTGACTATGAACGAGATGCGGAAGCCGACCGTTGACGATGGTGGGTCGCCCCCTCAGAAGGGCCCGGGAGAGAAACCGTCCCCCGAGCGCTCCCGTAGGGAGCGACGTCGGCTCGCGCGTGGCGGCACACGGGCGCCGTTTCGGTCTCGCCTGTTCGCCATGCTCATCCTGTTCGCGCTCGTCCCCACGGTGGCGGTCACGCTGGTGGGGGTCGGCACGGCCAGTCGGGCGCTGTCCCTGTTGTCGGCCCGATCGGCCTGGGAGCGCATCGCACTCAGCGGCGAGCAGGCGCTGGCCGCCACGCGGACCGCACCGCTCACCACCGAGCAGCGGGCCGCCGTGGAGCGCCATGAAGCCGAGCTGCGCCAGTCGGTGGAGTTGGCGCGACGCTTCGATTTCGTCGCGGGACGCTCGATGCGGCTGGTGGTGGCTGGCGCCGTGCTAGTGGTCCTGCTGGTGGCGGTTGGCGCCTCGCGCGTCGCCGGCCATCTGAGTCGTCAGCTCAGCCGTCCGCTCGATGAACTGGTAGGATGGACGGGTTTGATCCGCACGGGGCGGTCCATCCCGGAGCAACCGGAGCGCCGCGGCGCCCCGGAATTCGAAGTACTGCGAACGGGGATGCGCACCATGGCACAGGAACTCGACACGGGACGACAGCGGGCGCTCGAGGCCGAGCGCGCCGAGGCGTTCCGCGAATCCGCCCGCCGGTTTGCGCACGAACTCAAGAATCCCCTCACGCCCATCCGCTTTGCGGTCGATCGACTGCGGCGTTCGGCCCCCGACGAGCTGCGCGACACGGTGGAAGTGCTCGCCGAAGAATCCGCGCGTCTCGAAACGATGGCGAAGAGCTTCGCACAATTCGGTCGACTCCCCGACGGCCCCGCCGCTGACATCGACGTGTCCGACCTCGTCACGCGCGTGGCGCGCTCCACGGTGCCCGAGCGACTGGCCGTGTCGATCGACGGCGACCACGCGATGCCGCTGGTACACGGCTTCCACGAACCGCTGGTCCGCGCGGTCACGAACGTGCTGATGAACGCGGTCGACGCCTGCGGTGCCACGGGGCACATCGACATCGGGATCCGCCATGCGGCGGCGTACGTCACGATCACCATCCGCGACAGCGGGTGCGGTATCGCGCCCGACGCCATCGCGCGCATCTTCGACCCGTACGTGACCACGAAGCCGGGCGGGACCGGCCTCGGCCTCGCCATCGCCCGACAGACGATGGAAGCGCATCGGGGATCCATCCATGCCACGAGCACCGTCGGCGTCGGCACTACGATTGCACTGCGCCTGCCAGTGCAGCGGCGCACCGCGAACACGGAGATATGATGCAGCAGACGAATGTGCAGGCGGCCGGGACAGAGGGGGTCGGCAACCGGTTCATCACAGTCCCCGATGGCAAAGGCGGGCGCACGCGGATTTCGC
>JBBRGR010000415.1:0-2643 GCA_038223815.1 Gemmatimonadales bacterium | reverse complement strand
GTGGTGACTCCCAACCTGGACGAAGCCTCCATCCTGACCGGCCGTCCGGTCGGCGACCCTGCCGCGATGGAGCAGGCTGGGCGTGAGCTGCTCGAGCGGGGAGCCGGCGCGGCACTGGTCAAGGGCGGACACCTGCCGGGAAGCCAGCTGGTGGATGTCCTGGTCACACCGCGCGGGGTCCGGCGGTTTGCCCGCCAGCGCATCGCCACGACATCGACTCACGGCACCGGCTGCACCCTCTCGGCCGCGATCACGGCGGGCCTGGCGTTGGGACATCCGCTGGAAACCGCCGTGGAACATGCCCTCGAATACCTCCACCGGGCGATTGTCACCGCGCCCGGCCTCGGCGGCGGGCATGGGCCCGTGAACCATGGGACGTGAGCTCAGATCGCCCCAACGACTCCCTCGATCAGCCGCGCCAGCTCCTTCCCTGCCCGCCCGGCCGTCTCCATCACATCCTTGTGCGACAACGGTACGTGGCTGATGCCCGCGCCGGGGTTGGTCACCAGCGAGAAACCCAGACACCGGATGCCCTGAGCCCGCGCCGCGATGACCTCCACCACGGTGCTCATGCCCACCGCGTCGGCGCCAAGCCGCTCGAGCATCCGCACTTCGGACGGGGTCTCGTAGCTCGGCCCCATCAGGCCGGCGTACACGCCTTCCTCCAAGCGGATGCCGAGCTTGCTCGCCTGGGCGCGGGCCACCTCGCGGAACGCCCCGTCGTACGCCTCGCTCATATCCGGAAAGCGCTCGTCGCCCTTGCGGACGTGCCCGACCAGCGGATTCTTCCCGGTCAGATTGAGGTGATCCGAAATCAGCATCAAGGTTCCGGCACCATAGGTTCGGCGCACGCCGCCGGCGGCGTTGGTCACGATGAGGGTGCCGATGCCCAGTGCTCCGAACACCCGAACCGGCAGGACGTTTTCTTCCGGGGTGTAGCCCTCGTACATGTGGAATCGGCCGCTCTGGGCAATCACCGGCTTCCCACCCAGGCTCCCGATGACCAGCTCGCCCTTGTGCCCTTCCACCGCCGGGGCGTGAAACCCGGGGAGATCGGCGTAGGGGATCCGTACCGCATCGGTGATCACATCGGCCAGGCCACCTAACCCGGAGCCGAGCACGATCGCGACGGCGGGATTCCGCCCGCCGAGTGACCCGGTGATGATGTCGCGTGAGGCGGTGATGTTGCTCACAGCAGGAGCCCCGCGATCGTGGCCGACATGAAGTTGGCCAGCGTGCCGGCCAGCATGGCGCGGAACCCCAGCTTGGCGAGGTCGCTCTTGCGGGTCGGCGCCAGCGCGCCGATCCCGCCGATCTGAATGCCCACCGAGCTGAAGTTGGCGAAGCCGGCCAGCGCGAACGACGCGATCACGAACGAGCGGGGATCCAGCGTAGCCTTGAGCGGACCGAGTTCCGAGAAGGCGACGAACTCGTTCAGCACGGTCCGGGTGCCCAGCAGGCCGCCCACGGTTCCGCTGTCGTGCCACGGCACGCCCATGGCCCAGGCGAAGGGACGTCCCACCCAGGAAAGCACGGTCTGGAGGTTTTCCGGGAAGAACGCGATTTGGGAATGGATCCAGCCCATCGCGCCATTGGTCAGCGCCACCAGCGCGATAAACGACACCAGCATCGCGATGACGTTGAGCATCAGGTGGAGGCCCTCGCCGGTGCCGCGCGCCGCGGCGTCCACCAGGTTCACGTCGGTCTTGGGAATGTCGAGCTTGACGTTGCCGTAGGTCTCCGGGATCTCGGTTTCCGGCTGAAACAGCTTCGCCATCATGATGGTGCCGGGCGCCGTCATGATCACCGCGGTCAGCAGGTGCCGCGCCTCGATCCCGAACGCGATATAAGCCGCCATGATCGAGCCGGAGATGTGGGCCATGCCGGCGGTCATCACCGTCATCAGCTCCGACATGGTCATCTTGGGCAGGAACGGCCGGATGGTGAGTGGCGCTTCGGTCTGCCCCATGAAGATCGACGCCGCCACATCGAGGCTCTCGGCCCCGCTGGCCCGCATGATCTTGCTCATCACGACCGCGAAGCCGCGCACGACGAGCTGCATCACCCCGAGGTAGTACATGATCGCGAACAGGGCCGACACGAAGATGATGGCCGGCAGGATCTGGAAGGCGAAGATGACGCCCAGGCTGGAGTTGGGTTTCCCCAGCTCCCCGAAGACGAAGGAGGATCCGACATAGGAAAAGTGCAGCACCGACGTCACGAAATCACCGAGCCGCCGGAAGATCTCCCGCCCGAGCGGCACTCGGAGCACGAAAATGGCGAAGGCGAACTGGAGCCCGAGGCCCCACGCCACCGTCGGCCAGCGGATCGCCCGGCGGTTGCTGGAGAGGGCGTATCCGATGCCGAGGATCAGCACGATGCCGATCAGCCCGATCAGTCGCTGCCCGATGGGTGTGGGCGGGACGACGGGAGGACTGGACGACGGGAGCACAGAGATGTCCGGCTGGGCGGTGATCGGCACCAGCGCGGTGTCCTGGGTGGTCGGCAGCTGGGCGGCGAGGCGTCCGAAGCCCCGGCCGGCGGCGCCGGGAATGAACCATGACGCGCCGATCGCCACGAGCACGCAGGTCACGAGCAGCAGGTATCGCTTCACATGGCCTCCAGCTCTTCGCGCACCCGGGC
>JBBRGR010000414.1:0-2653 GCA_038223815.1 Gemmatimonadales bacterium | reverse complement strand
CCCTGGAGGGGAACCCGAAACGGACGGTCAGGTGCAGTATCTCCGCCTGACCGCGCGCGGTGATGCGCGCGACCCGATGGATTTGCGGTGGTCCCGGAAAGCCCTGCGTGCCGCGCTGCGTGACACCGGGCCTGCCATCCTGCATATCGTCGGCGATCCGTGGACCCCGACGGCCGAGGCCGGGGCGGCGGCAGCGCGCGACCTGAAGATCCCTTATGTCCTTGTCGGGACCTCGCCCCTCGGCGGCCCCACGGGGATCACCGCCAGGTGGCAGTCGCGCCGTGTGCGCGAGGGTGCCGCCGCGTTCGGTGGGGTCACCCGACCGGCCCTGGAGCACTTGGCGGGCCTGAGTGCCTCGATCCCGACCGCGGTGCTTCCCGCCGGAGGCATCCCCATTCCGCCGGTCGCGGCCGCACGGCACGATCCGCCGCCGTTGATCCTCGGCGTGGTGGGTCGGCTCGTCCGGGAACGTGGCATCGACCTCCTCCTCGACGCGTTGGCGGAGAGTTTTGGCGATTGGCGCCTGCAGATTGCCGGCGCGGGACCGGTTCAGGAGGCGCTCGAGTCGCAGGCGCAGCGGCTCGGACTCTCGGCCAGGGTGGAATGGCTCGGTGCGCTCCCACGCGAGGCGCTGCCGGGCTTCTACGCCTCGACGGACCTCCTGGTTGCCCCGTCGCGATCCACCACGCAGTGGGTCGAGCCCACCGGGCTGCTTGTTCTCGAGGCCATGGCGCATGGCACCGGGGTCTTGGTCACGCGCTGCGGCGCGTTGCCGGACGTGGTGGGAGAAGCGGGGTTGATCGTGACCGAGGAGGACCGCGCGGGCCTCGCCCGGGCAATCCAGGGGCTGATCAGCGCGCCGGGGAGGGTCCGCCCGCTCGGCGCCGCCGCCCGGCAGCGCGTCCTCGAGCGGTACAGCGATGGACCGATCGCAGAGGCGATGGTCGCCCTGTGGCGAAGGGTGGCGAAGTAGGAGAGGGCGAGCAGCGAATGGCGAACGGCGAACAGCAGAAACCGGTGAGGAGTGCGGGGGGAAAAGCCCCCTGAGCCCTCACCCCGCACGCAGTTCGCTAGACCCCGTAAAACTCCCGGTACCACTCCACGAACCGCTTGACACCCACTTCCACCGGCGTGCCCGGATGGAAGCCCGTATCCCGGACGAGGTCGCTCACGTCGGCGCTTGTTTCCGGCACGTCGCCCATCTGCATCGGCGCATAGATCTTTTCGGCCGTCATCCCCAACTCCTGCTCCAGCGCCGAGATGAAGTCCATCAAGGGCGTCGGGTGGTTGTTGCCGATGTTGTAGAGTCGGTAGGGTGCCGAACTCGAGGCGGGGTCGGGCGCGTTGCCATCCCACGCGGGATTCGGCGTCGCGGGTCGGTCAGTGACGCGGACAACGCCTTCAACGATGTCATCGACAAAGGTGAAGTCGCGGCGCATCTGGCCATGGTTGAAGATCTCGATCGGCCGCCCTTCGAGGATCGCCTTGGCAAAGAGGAAGAGCGCCATGTCCGGCCGTCCCCACGGGCCGTACACCGTGAAGAAGCGCAGTCCGGTGCACGGCAGGCCATAGAGGTGCGCGTACGAGTGTGCCATCAGCTCATTGGCCTTCTTGGTCGCGGCATAGAGCGAGACGGGGTGATCCACCCCCTGATGCACCGAGAAGGGCATCGCGGTATCCAGGCCATACACCGAGGACGTCGAGGCAAACACGAAGTGCTCGGCGCCGTGATGACGCGCTCCCTCGATCGCGTGCAGGAAGCCGGTCACATTGCTGTCCACGTAGGCATGCGGATGCGTCACCGAGTAGCGCACGCCCGCCTGGGCCGCGAGATGGATGACCCGCGGGAAACGCTCCTCCCGGAAGAGGCGCTCCATCCCCTCGCGATCGGTGAGTTCCATCCGGACGAAGCGGAAGTTGGGGTGGCGCTGGAGCCGCTCGAGCCGCGCCTGCTTCAGGGCCGGGTCGTAGTAGGCATTCAGATTGTCGAGGCCGACGACCTCATCCCCTCGGGCCAGCAGCTTCTCGCTCACATGGGAGCCAATGAACCCCGCTGCGCCGGTCACCAGATGCTTCATGCCTGCTCCCCTCCTCTGTTGCCTTGGCCCCCGGTCGGTCGACCGGTGCCGCCCGACCCCTCACCCTGGCTGGATCGTCACACCCTCGCGCCGCAACTGTTCGGCCCGCCACGGCTCGAGCCGGACCGTGACCGCCAGCTGCCCCGCTTCCAGTCCCTGGCGCAGCACATCGCCGATCCGATGCAGCTGCCCGAGTCGCTTGCCATCCGAGGGATCCAGCAGGACGCGTACCACGGGGCGAATCGCCTCGGCACGGCCACGGAGCGCGGCCTTCAGGGACTGCAGCCCATCAATCCGCATCGTACTCGTGAAGATCGCGTCGGGGTAGCGGCTGTGGGCACTCGCGGCGAAGTCGTTGGGGTCCTCGAGCACATCGAGCTTGTTGAAGACCACCAGCACGGGCTTCTCCTCGAGGCCGAGCTCGGTCAGCACTTCGTCCACGGTATGCATCTGGTCTTCCCATTCCTCGTGCGAGGCATCCACGATGTGGAGCAGCAGATCGGCCTCGCCGGCCTCTTCCAGGGTCGCGCGGAAGGACGCGACCAGATGGTGCGGAAGCTTGCGGATGAACCCGA
>JBBRGR010000413.1:0-2653 GCA_038223815.1 Gemmatimonadales bacterium | reverse complement strand
CTTGGGGCCCCACTGCGGGTGGGCCCGTCGGGCCGCACAGAGCTCGGTCATGGTGAAGAGGCCGGCGCGCACATCGAGGATGAAGCGTTCGCGTTGGTCCACGGGGGATGTCTCATTCCAGGGCATTGGCCGACCTCCGGTAGGTCTGCCAGGGTAACAGTGTCAACCATGTTCCCGGTCTATTCTGTTAGCTATGTACCCGGTTTGTACTGATTCACGACCTATGTGAGTACCTCAACTCCGCCGTGGTCTCGGAGTTCTTGATGGCGCATTGTCAGCGCGCGGCGAATGGTTTTGTGCGGCTGCAAAGTCATGTGTTGAAGCGCGTGCTGCTTCCGGCGCAGTTTGTGGCTGCGCTGGAGTTGGTGAGGTAGCGTTTCTCGACGCCTGACAATACGGATTGCGGGTGTATCCGTGAGGAGAATGCCTACGCCCTGATGACCGCGAAGCACCTGCACCACGGACTGCATGATACGGTCGGCAAAAGAGGGAAGCGCGGGCACAGATCGCTGGCAAATATGACGTTCGACGTTGCTGCATCAACCCCGCCTCGCATGGAACCCCCACCGAGGCCCCTGCACGCCACCAATCTCCAGCAGAAGCTCCGGCTGGTCACGCAGCAGTGGGCGCCGAAGGTCATCGCCCAGATGAACGACTACCACGTCAAGCTCGCCAAGCTCGAGGGCGACTTCATCTGGCACAGCCATCCCGAGACCGACGAGGTCTTCCTAGTGCTCTCCGGCCGGTTGGAGATCGCCTTCCGCGATGGCTCCGTCACGCTTGAAGAGGGCGAGATGTACGTTGTGCCAAAGGGTGTTGAGCACAAGCCGTTCGCCGCCGAGGAGTGCAGCATCCTGCTGATCGAGCCGGCGGGGACGGTCAACACTGGTGACGCAGGCGGTACCCGGACGGCGCCGGCGGATGCGTGGCTTTGAAGGCGCGCGCAGGGATTTCCTGACCGACAGCGCACCGCCATGTTTGGGTACCACCACCACCGAGCCCCCCGATGACCCTCCAGGAAGCACTCGACACGCTCAAATCGCTCGGCCTTGAGTCCGTCCGCGCCCACAATCGGAAGTTCGGCGCCGGCGACAACCAATACGGCGCCAAGCTCGGCGACATTCGCAAGCTCGCCGCCTCGATGACGGCCGACCATCAGTCGGCAATGGACCTCTGGGACAGCGGCATCATCGATGCCCAGCTCCTCGCCATTCTCCTGATCCAGCCGAAGAATCTCTCGGTCGACGAGCTCGATCGGATCGTCAGGTCGGCGACCTTCTCGCAGGTGGCCGACTGGGTGAATGCCTACCTGGTGAAGGAGCATCCCGACAGCGAGGGGCTGCGGGTGCGCTGGATGGCCGACGCCGATCCGTGGGCAGCACGCGCCGGCTGGGGCCTCACGTCGGGGCGCGTCGCGCGGACACCGGAGGGGATCGACGTTCCCGCGCTGCTCGACCGGATCGAGGCCGAGATGGCGACCGCACCAGCGCCCACGCAATGGACGATGAACAGCTGCCTCGCGAACATCGGCATCCATCACGCGTCGCTCCGCAAGCGCGCGCTCGCCGTCGGCGAGTGTCTCGGCATCTATCGCGACTATCCGGTGTCGAAGGGATGCACGTCGCCGTTCGCGCCGATCTGGATCAACGAGATGGTCAGGAGGCAGGGATGAGGGCGGCAGTTCGCACTCTGCTCGCGCTCGCCTTCATCGCAGCGGGTGTGCTGCACTTCGTGAAGCCCGCGCCGTATCTGGCGATCATGCCACCGTGGCTGCCCGCGCACGCGCTGCTGGTGCAGCTGAGTGGTGTGGCAGAGCTCGCTGGCGGGATCGGGTTGTTGCTGGAGCGGTGGCGGCGGTCCGCGGGCATCGGACTGATCGTGTTGTTGGTGATGATCCTCCCCGCGAACGTGCAGATGTTGCTGAATGATCAGGCACGGGGCGCGCCGACTCGAGAGATCACGCTGCTCTGGCTGCGGCTTCCCCTGCAGATCCTGCTCATCGCGGCGGTGTGGTCGGTCTCGCTGCGACGACGCCGGACTGGGTGAGCCAGGCTATTGCCGATCGCGGCTACCCCATTGCGCGCCCCCATGCCACGCCGTGAGCTACAACCATATGGTTGCACGATTGCCCACCCGGCCTCGCCGGGACGACGCATACCTCGATCGCCTCTTTCGGGCGCTCGCCGACCGCACCCGCCGCGACATCGTCGCCCGAGTGTTGTCCGGCGAGGAGGCCTCGGTCTCGACCCTCGCCGCCCGCTACACGATGTCATTCGCCGCAGTGCAGAAGCATGTCGCGGTGCTCGCCCAGGCGGGGCTGGTGGGCAAGCGGACACGTGGCCGCGAGCGGATGGTGCGGGGCAACCCGAAGGAACTCGCCCGCGCGCGGACGCTGCTCACCCAGCTGGAACAGCTCTGGATCTCCCGCTTCAGCCAGCTCATCGTGAAGCCCTGGCCGTCATGCCTGGTCAGATCGAAGCCCTCTGGAGCAAGCGCGCGCATCGCGGCCCGATGGGCCCGCTCGCCGAGGTGATGCTGGTGCCGGATCGGGGCATGGCGGGGTCTTCGCTCAGGGACAGGACGGGGGCACCAGGCGTGGCCGGTAGTACAGGTTTGCGGGGGGGCATCGCAGATTCCTCACATGCTGAAGGTT
>JBBRGR010000412.1:0-2657 GCA_038223815.1 Gemmatimonadales bacterium | reverse complement strand
CCTCGTGGTGGATCCGGCGACGTACTATCGCGACTACCTCGGCTATGACGATCGGGGCTGCTTCGTGCACGCCTGGCGGGCCGCGAATCGCACCCTCGACACGCGCGTGCTCGATCGGCTGATCGCAGCGAAGAATGCCCGCTACCACCAATTGATCACGGCGGACCTCACGCTCGTCCCCGGGGTCCAGGATTTCGTGCGCGCACTGCACGCCGAGGGGACCCGCCTGGTGGTCGTGTCGGCGGCACGCCGCGATGAGATCACGCATGTGCTTGAGGTCGCCAAGCTGACGGCGTACTTTGACGGCATCGTCGCGGCGGAAGACGTCTCCCGCACCAAGCCGGACCCGGAGGGCTATCGGAAGGGTCTCGGGGTGATCGGGCTGCCAGCCTCGCACTGTCTCGTGATCGAGGATTCACTGCCCGGCCTGCGGGCCGGGCGCGCCGCCGGGATGCGCGTGGCGATGCTGACCACGTCCCACCCTGCCACCGAGCTGCACAGCGAAGCGCCCGACGCACTCTGGGCGGACTTTGCAGGACACCACCCGGGAGAGTTGCCGTGGCATTCGACGTCGAACTGAGCGCGGAAGCGCTGCGCGGGCTGACTGAGGGACATCACGCGATCGCCGTGGACGTCGCCGTCTTCCGGATCGAGGGGAGCGGCACCATCAGCTGCCTGCAGGGCATGGTGACCAATGATGTCGCCAAGGCGCCGACGCACGGGCTGCTCTGGGGAGCGTTCCTCACGCCCAAGGGAATGATCATCAGTGATGCCTGGATCCGCCGTGATGGCGATGCGGCATGGGTGATCGTGCCGGCAATGGCGGGGGACGCGATGCGGCAGCTCTTTGCACGGACGATCCCGCCGCGACTCGCGAAGGTGCGCGAGGTGACCGAGGACACCACGATCCGCTGGCTCGTCGGGGGGGTCGCTGCCCTTCCCGACCGACAGGATCTCGTCCTCCCCGCAGGAGCGGCACCCTTCCGGGCCATGCTCTTCGGCGCGCGCGCCGACGGTTCCCTCGCCGAGCAGCTCGACCGAGCGGGCTGGCGTGCGGCGCCTCCGGCATGGGAAGCCGCCGCCCGCCTGCTCGCCGGCTGGCCGGCCCTCGGCCGTGAGATCGACGAGAAGACGCTCCCGCAGGAAGTCCGCTTCGACGAACTGGACGGCGTGCGCTACGACAAGGGGTGCTACACCGGGCAGGAGACGGTGGCGCGGCTCCATTTCCGTGGGCATGCCAATCGCGTGTTGCGCGGGCTGCTCTGGGACGAGGGCGACGTCCCGGTCGGCACGGAGATTCGCCACGGCGACAAGCGTGTCGGCTCGATCCGCACCATCGGGCGGCTGGGGCATCGGGTCGTGGCCCTCGCCCCCATCCGTCGCGAGGTGGAGGCCGGCACGGTCGTGATCGCGGGGGGCGCGTCGGCGGTGGTGATCGAGCTCCCCGAGTGGGGCGAGTCGCTCCGAGCCGGCTGAACGCACAACGCCCCGAGCTGAAGCCCGGGGCGCCGTGGGTGCATCGTGGAGCTGACCAGCTTACATCGGCTTCTTGCCCGCCAGGCTATCCGCCACGCGCGCGCTGTCCGCCACGCGAGCCGCCTCGGCCGCCACAGCCGCCGCAGCCGCTTCAGCCGCCGCCGTGCTGTCGGCCACGCGCATGCTGTCCGCCACGCGCACCGAATCCGCCGCCGCCTGCTCTGCCGCCTTGTCGCCACACGCCACCAACGCCACCGCCGCCGCGACCATCACGAACTTCCGCATTACCGCTCCTTGTGAGTTGAAAGTGGTCACCGAGGCCGGTTCCGAGAATCGGCCGCTTCCCCCGATGCACCGTGGAACAAGTTAGGGGGCGTCCCGCGCCTGTCAAGATGGCTAACTTGCCACCCCACAGGAACTTCCAGCCCTCTGGGGGGAATCAGACATCAGATGCCGACCGAACCATGGTGCGACCCGACCCCCGTTGGACGGGCCACCACCCCTCGATCTTTGGAGCTGGCATGACCCCCTTGCCGACCACGTTGGGCGCCCTCGCCGCCAGCCCCTGGGCTGAGGCCCCTCTCCGCGGTCGCTCGGTGCGCGACGAGCTGCGCACCAATCTGCTCGCGGCGCTGGCCCGCGGCGGACCGCTCTTCCCGGGCATCGTCGGCTACGACGACACGATCGTGCCGCAACTCGTGAATGCCCTCCTGGCACGACATGACTTCATCCTCCTCGGCACGCGTGGGCAGGCGAAGACACGGCTGCTCCGCGCCCTGGTGCAGTTCCTCGACGAGGTCGTGCCGGTGGTGGCCGGCAGCGAGGTGAACGACGACCCGTTCGCGCCAATCTCGAAATATGCGCGTGCGCTGATTGCGGAGCACGGGGACGCGACGCCGATTGCGTGGCTGCCGCGGGCACAGCGCTACGTCGAGAAGTTGGCGACACCCGACGTCACCATCGCCGACATCATCGGCGACCTCGATCCGATCAAGGCCGCGCGGGGCGGGCATTTGCTTGGCGACGAGGTCACCATGCACTTCGGCCTCCTGCCGCGCGCGAATCGCGGGCTCTTCGCCATCAACGAGCTCCCGGACCTCTCCGGCAAGATCCAGGTCGGTCTCTTCAACATCATGCAGGAAGGCGACGTCCAGATCAAAGGCTATCCGGTGCGCCTCGCG
>JBBRGR010000411.1:0-2663 GCA_038223815.1 Gemmatimonadales bacterium | reverse complement strand
CGGGGGTGATATTGAACGTCACCGGGTCGATGTCGGCAAAGACCGGGACCCCGCCGGCATTGTGGATTGCCCCGGCCGTCGCAAAGAAAGTGAAGGCCGGCGCGATGACTTCATCGCCGGGCTTCAGATCCAGCGCGCGGATCGGGAGGAGGAGGGCGTCCGTCCCGCTGGCGCAGCCAATCCCGCGGCGCACCCCGGTGAGGGTGGCAATGGCCTGCTCAAGGGCCGGAATCTCGGGCCCCATGATGAATGCCTGACGATCGATGACGGACTGGACAGCGGCTTGAACCTCGGAGCCGATGGTTCGGTGCTGGGCAACCAGGTCGAGCATGGGTACGGGCATCTCTGACTCGTGTCAAAGTGGCGTAAGTGACAACAGGAAAGGAAGTTAGCCCGGCGCCACGGGCGGGACAATCGGCCGCAGCTGGTTGCCGTCTTCCTGATAACTCGAACCGCAGGCCTTGCACGTCGCGTGCCCTGCGTCCAGCGCCAGCCGCTCGCCGCACTGGCACATCCAGCCGATCCGGCGCGCGGGGACGCCGACCATCAGGGCGTAATCGGGCACGATCCCGGTGACGACCGCCCCGGCACCAACGAAGGCGTACTCACCGAGGGTCGTACCGCAGACGATCGTGGCGTTGGCGCCGATCGAGGCACCGCGCCGAACCAGGGTGGGGCGGTATTCGTCCTTGCGGGAGACGTGGCTCCGGGGATTGATGACGTTGGTAAACACACAGGAGGGGCCGCAAAAGACGTCGTCCTCGAGCACGACCCCTTCGTAGATCGAGACGTTGTTCTGGATCTTGACGTTGTCCCCGATCCGGGTCCCCGGCATGACCACCACATTCTGGCCCAGCGAACAGCGGGCACCGATCACGGCCCCGGCCATGACGTGGCAGAAGTGCCAGACCTTGGTCCCCGCCCCGATCACCGCCCCCTCATCCACATAGCTCGATTCGTGGACGAAATGCTCCGCCATCGCCGGGCTCCCGCCTGAAGAGAAGCCGGAAAGATAGCGGGGTCTGGCCGGGGATCAGGGGATCGGTAGGCGCCAGGTCGGACCCGAGGGCAGCCCGATGCGCCTGGGCCATGCATCCGGTTGGCACCGTCCTGACCCAGCGCGTACCTCCCCCTGACATGGCGCTCTGTCGCGATCGTCACGGCGGGGCGATTGTACATGCGGATGCCGGCTCGACGCAGGCCGGTGTCCAAGTGCGTGCAACTGTCCGGTCGTTGATGTCACCCTCCTGAGCTGCCGCTCCTTGGGTGGCGTCAGCGGCCGGATGGCGCATCGGTGCGGGTGTACGTCAGCACCGCGTCAGAGCTGCGCCGCGACCGTCGTTGCCGAGGTACCTTTGGGGCAATGCCGCCCCGCTCCCGCCCACTTCCCGACTGGCGCCGCCACCCGGAACTTCTGGTCGGCGCTGCATGGCTCCTCTCCCTGGTGCTGGTGGCATGGGGTGCGTGGTTTCTCTGGGCCACCATGATGCGCCACCGGGGGACGGCGGACGAGACCCTCCGCGATCATGCGGCCTACCTCGCCGACTCCTATGCGGGGAGCGTGCAGAGTCGCACCTACCTCGATTTGCGCACCCTGCTCCGGGGTGCCCAACGTGCGCTCGTGGCAGCAGGCCGACTCACTTCGGATTCGCTCGGACAGCTGACTCGGGCCGAGTCGTTCTCCCCGGACGTGCTCGAGCTGGCACCGCAGCGCTACTTCGTGTTCGACAGCGTCCGGGCCGTCGCGACCTCGGCGGGAGACCGTGCCGACCTGGCACTCACCACCGCCTTGCAGACGCGTCTCGCCAAGCCGCGCCATCACGAAGCCAGCTACTTCGGCACGGTCGTGGCGAGGGGAAGTGACACCTCCGTGGCCTTCGTCAAACGGGAGCGGGGCGGAACGCGCTGGGTCGGTCTCGAGATCCCGCTCGTGCGCTTTCGCGAGCAGATCCTCTGGTTGCCCATCCAGCCGACCCTCATGGCCTTCGCGCGTCTGCGGGACTCGCTCAAGATGGCCGACACGGATACCATGGTCACGCCGATCGCCGTGCGCCTCCTCGGCGACCACGGCGAGGTGCTCCTCGAGGTGGGTGACGTCTCCGCCGGCCAGTGGCGCAGCGAACAGGCGCTGCTTGGTCCCCTGCTGGCCCGCATCACCTATGCCATTTTGCCAAGTGCCGTCCCGGTGTTGATGCCGGGCGGCTATCCACCGTTGCCGGGGCTCCGGGTCGGGGTCGCCGTGACCTGCGCGCTGCTCCTCCTCACGGCCGGGGCGGTCACGGCGTGGCGTGCGTTGGCGCTCAGCCGACTCCGGGAGGAGTTCACCTCCAACATGTCGCACGAGCTGCGCACGCCCCTGGCCAACATCCAGCTCTTCGCTGAAACGCTGCTCCTCGAGCGCGCCGGGGGTGAGTCCGCGCGGCGGCACGCGCTCGACACCATCGTGCGGGAGACCCGCCACCTGGTGCAGATGGTCGAGAACGTGCTGGCCCTCTCCCGCGTTGGCCGCCCGGCCCACCGCCTCTCGCCCCGACCGGAGCAGGTGGAGCGTCTGGTGCGCGAAGTGACCGCGCTCTTCGAACCGCTCGCGCGGCAGCACGGCATCACCATCCCGCTCGACGTGACCCCGGGCCCGGTGGCAACGCTCGACAGCGATGCGGTGC
>JBBRGR010000410.1:0-2666 GCA_038223815.1 Gemmatimonadales bacterium | reverse complement strand
TTCCTTCAGCCCGGCGAGCGCCAGGTCTGTGCGGGGTACGCGATCTATGGACCAACGACGATGCTCGTCATCTCGTTCGGGCACGGAGTCCACGGCTTCACGCTGGATCGGGAGATCGGGGAGTTCATTCTCACCCATCCGCGGATGCGGATCGCCGAGGAAGCAAGCGAGGTCGCCATCAACGCGTCGAACTCTCGGTTCTGGGAGCCGGCGGTCAAGCGCTACGTCGACGAGTGCCTCGCCGGCAGCACCGGCGCGCGCGGCCGTGACTTCAACATGCGCTGGGTCGCCTCGCTCGTCGCCGAGGCGCATCGAATCCTCATGCGCGGCGGTACGTTTCTCTATCCTCGCGACGACCGCGCGACCGCTCGCAGCGGCAAGCTGCGGCTTCTCTACGAAGCGAACCCGATTGGATTCCTCATCGAGCAGGCCGGCGGCAGGGCCAGCACTGGCGACCGGCCGGTCCTCGAGGTCACGCCGACCAGCCTCCACCAGCGCATCGGTCTGATCTTCGGATCGCGTCCCGAGGTCGAGCTGATCGAGGAATACCACCGGGATCACAACACGCGGCCGTTCGACGCTCCGCTGTTCGGCTCGCGCGGCCTATTCCGCGACGCTGACTGACGGAGGACGATTTGTCGACACTCCACCCGATCATCGCCGTGACCGGCTCGTCAGGCGCCGGAACCACATCGGTCTCGAAAACCTTCCAGCAGATCTTCCGGCGCGAGCATGTGAATGCTGCGTTCGTCGAAGGGGACGCCTTCCATCGCTTCGATCGATCGGAAATGGCCGATCGGCTCACCACCGAGTCCGCAAAGGGCAACCACCAGTTCAGCCATTTCGGTCCGGAAGCGAACCTTCTTGAGGAGCTCGAGACGCTCTTCAGGGAGTACAGCATGACTGGCGGCGGACGCTTGCGCACGTACCTCCACGACGAGACCGAGGCAACGGTCCCCTGGGGGGCGCCGGGCGACTTCACGCCCTGGGTGGACGTGCCGCCAGATACCGACCTGCTGTTCTACGAAGGTCTCCATGGCGCCGTGGCAACCGATTCCGTGAACGTTGCCCAGCATCCAGACCTGTTGATCGGGGTCGTTCCCGTGATCAACCTCGAATGGATCCAGAAGATCCATCGCGACAAGTCGACCCGCGGCTACTCGACCGAGGCCGTCACCGATACCATCCTGCGCCGCATGCCCGACTACGTGCACTACATTTGCCCGCAGTTCACGCGAACCCACATCAACTTCCAGCGGGTGCCGGTCGTGGATACCTCCAACCCGTTCATCGCACGGTTCATCCCGACGCTCGATGAAAGCTTCCTCGTCATCCGATTCCGAGACCCGCACGGCATCGATTTCCCGTACCTTCTCTCGATGCTGGACGGTTCGATCATGACCCGGGCAAACACCATCCTTTGCCCCGGGGGCAAGATGGACCTCGCGATGCAGCTGATCCTCACCCCGATGATCTGGCGGTTGATCGAGGAGCGCCGGCGCGCGGTCGATCGGGCGCAGACCGCGTAGGCGCACCTCGACTGGCGACGGAGAGCCGCCGCGGTTTGCAATGGCGTCCCCGGCAGGATTCGAACCTGCGACCCGCTGCTTAGAAGGCAGCCGCTCTAGTCCGCTGAGCTACGGGGACGTGCCACAGGATAGCCAACAGCTTGGGCTCGAACATCCGGACGTTCGACGGCCTATCGGTCCTGGCGAGTCAGCAGGAAGTCGTGGAGCGACAGGTCCGACGCCTCCGCGCATGCCGCGAGGTCGGTACCGACGTAGCGGTAGTGCCTGGGCTCGAACTCGTAGGAGCTGTCCGCACCGGCCGCGTGGCTGGCGACGAAGACCGCCACCGTCGCCAGGATTGCGAGCAGCAGGGCCAGCAACTGTCGTCCAAGCATCGCTCCGAGCGCCAGACCGATGCCCAGCGCCAGCAGGCCGCGCATCACGAGCAGGCCGCCACGCTGACCGTACCAGGTGAAGTCCGCGCCGAGGTTCAGGTCCGGCAGGATGGCACTGGCGAGGACGTCACTCGCAACCGACAGCACGGCCAGCAACGCGATGACGACCGTGGCCGCCGCCGCCATGCGCGGGAGCAGCCAACGCATTCGCGACGGACTGAGGGTCCATGCCAGGCCGGCCGATCCATGTTCGATCTCCCGTGCCACCAGCGGCACGCCCACCACCAATCCCATCCCGAATGCGACCACCGCGCTGTAGGTCAGCAGCTGGCCCCCGAACCCACCGAGCGTGCCGAGGGTTTCCACGAGTTCGCGGCATCGCGGCGCATCACGGTCAGCCGCCAAGCAGGTCGGATCGAGTGCCACGAGCTGGCCGGCCTGCCAGGCGATCCAGAGCATCGCTCCACTCATGAAGAGCGTGATGATCGCGACGAAGAGCAGCTCCCAGCGCTGCAGCGCGAACGCAAGACGAAACCAGCGCAGGATCCGTCAGTACGGCCTGCGCCGCTGCACGATCCCGAACGCCAGGAAGCCGACGAGCAGCGCCAGGCCGCCGAGAACCGCCGACTCGCGCAGGACGATGCTCGGGTATCGGTCGCCGGGGACGATGAGCGACAGGGTCCGGCCGACCGGATCGGAGACGACGCCGTTCTCGTCGATCGAGGCGTAGACCATGCCGTCGGGCCCGATCGCGATGTTGTAG
>JBBRGR010000409.1:0-2674 GCA_038223815.1 Gemmatimonadales bacterium | reverse complement strand
GGCTTCGGCGGCCTCTGCGAGCAGCGCAACAATGGCGATGCGGTGGCGCGCTATGACCAGCTCGCCGAGCGCTGGTTGATCGTCATGCCGATCTTCTCGCGCGGGCCGACCCGCCCTGACGACGCACCGGCACCGAAGGATGGTGAAGGGGCCAAGCGGATGGTGGTTGGGCGTCCAGGGCAGCCGGGCGCCGCCGCACCGCTCTTCATTCCTGCCCCTCCCGAGCCGGTGGTGCCGGGAGCGGCTGCGGCGCCGCGCCCGGTGGCACCGCGCGACAGCGGGCAGTACGCGATGTGCTACGCCGTCAGCACCAGCAGCGACCCGATGGGGAGCTACTACCGCTACGAGTTTGTCCGGCCGCTCTTTCCCGACTATCCGCGCCCGGCCGTGTGGCCTGATGGCTGGTATCTGCCGAGCTCGACGGGAGATGAGGTGATCGAGAAGCACGCGTGTGTGGCGGATCGAGCGCGGATGCTCAGGGGTGAGCCGGCGACCGAGCAGTGCGTCACGGTGGCCGGGGTGAACTTCCTCAACAACGTGGACCTTGACGGGCACGCGCTGCCACCGGCGGGCGCACCGAATCTTGTGTTGGCCACGGGTGGCACCCAGCTCAAGAATGTGCTGCAGGACGACGGCATCTACGCCTGGCAGTTCCGCGTCAACTGGGACGATCCGAGCAAGACGCGTCTCGACGGCCCGACGAAGATTGCGGTGGCGCCATACCACTACCTCTGCGGCGGCCAGCTCACCAACTGCGTTCCGCAGCCGGGCGTAGATCGCAAGCTCGATTCGCAGGGCGACAAGCTGATGGCGCGGGTCGTGTATCGGCGGATCGGCAACGTCGAGTCCGTGGTCGCGACCCACTCGGTGAACACTGCTGTGGGCGCCGGCGGTGTGCGCTGGTACGAGTTCCGGATCGGCAAGGACCGTGCGCCGACGCTCTATCAGCACGGCACCTACGCACCCGAGGCGACCTACCGTTGGCTCCCTTCCCCGGCGATCGACAAGTTCGGCAACATCGGCATCGGCTACTCAGCTGGCAGCACAACACAGTTCCCGGAGCAGCGCTTTGCTGGGCGACGCCCCTCCGACCCGCTCGGCGTCCTCTCCTTCCGCGAATCCCTCATGGTCCGCGGCGAGGGGTCCCAGACCACCACGCTCCGGTGGGAGGACTACTCGCAGACCGCCGTGGACCCGAGCGACGACTGCACCATCTGGTATGTCGGCGACTATTACCGGCCGGGGTCGACCAATTATTCGAGCCGCATCGGCGCGTTTCGGATGCCGGGGTGCCGTTGAGATGCCCCCCCCAGCCGCGCGTGTCAAACCGGCGCCAGTCAATGCGTGGCGAATGTCAATGCGCGGCGGCGGTGCGGCCAGCGTCTGGTCGACGCGGACGACGCACCGCAATGCAAGAGAATGACCGGTGATGGACCCGCCACAGGCGGCCACCCCAGTCGAAGACGTGCAGGACGCTGTTGTCGGCCAGCAAAGGATGCGGATTTCAGTCAGGTGCATCGCTCGCACCACATATGAGGTGCCAGTACTACAATGTCCCTGCGAAATTGAGTTCGGTGCGGAAACAGCTAAGCCATACACTATCAATGGGTTAGACTGAGTGCGACGATAGCCTTCACCCTCGGCATGAAGAATGCCGTCCTAGACCCCATTCTCCTCCCAATTCTGTCAGCCACTCATAATCAGGGATCCTTCATGCAACGCCTTGCCTTTGCGACCTCCCTCCTCGCGGTCATGGTCGCGGTGACCCCGACCACCGCCTCAGCGCAATTCAGCACGGGCCAGCTGCCGACTGGCTCCTACATCACGTCCGGAGGGCTGGATTGGGCGTGGGCGTACCCGCTTGCCAGCGATGATGACGGATTTACCCTGGCAGGCCAGTCGGGATTCGGTTGGCGGCTGCCGACGGCGGCGGAACTGTTGGGCGCGCCTGTCGCCACCCAATTTCTCTTTACCGGCGGCAACGTGCCCTTCCAGGGCGTCGACGGGGGCAGCCTCGCCGAGTTCCAGTTTACGAACTTCCCCAGCTACACCGGCGCGCAGTCTGCCGGCGCCTGCGCAACACCATGGTTCAGCACGGAGTATCGCCATTGCGACTGGGGCAACGGACTTGATGCTGGCAACGGTAATGCTTGGGCCGGGAGCGGCATTGAGGAACAGCTCGTGGTTCGAGAGAACGCATCTGACGTCGTCCCCGAGCCCGCGACGATGACCCTCCTGGCGACCGGCCTCGCCGGCATGGCCGCGGCTCGGCGGAAGAAGCGCACCGCCTGAGCTGGGTCGAATCCGGGAATGAATGGCAACGGCACCCTGCTCGGGGTGCCGTTTGTCATGGCGCGTCACACTCCCCCATCGCTTCGCTGCCAGCCGCCGTGTCGAACAGTCCGCCATCGTCATCCTCCTGCAATGCTGCCGCCGCCACCCCGTCATCTCGCGGGCGCCACATTGTCACCCTCTCCCCACACCCGCGCAAACTCGCTATGCGATACTGCACTCCGAGGCCTTGGGGCCCACCCACGCACGGAGGTCCACCATGTTCGCCACCCTACCCGAATCCCGCCCCCGCACAGAGCGCTCCCTCATGCAGGCGCTCGCGTCAGTCACCTTCCACGCCGGCCTGATCATCGGCGCCGTACACGTCACCCAGGGGGCTGCC
>JBBRGR010000408.1:0-2683 GCA_038223815.1 Gemmatimonadales bacterium | reverse complement strand
CGGCCGCCTTCCCGATGGATGACGGTACTGTCGGCCACGCTGGTGACGATGGAACGGTCCACCTCCTCAATCCGGCGAAGCGACGGCAGGAATAATCCCTGCCTGTCATGGCTCAATGCACATCCTCGCGAAGTCGTCGTGGGACGTGGCGCCGGTCACCAGGCAGCGCGGGAACGCGAGGGGATGGTCCTGCCTGGTCCAGCGTGCTGCCCGGCGTGACGCGGCGAGCTGGTAGCCCGCAGCGCCCACGAGTCGTCGCACGGCCGGATCCTCCGCGCCGTACGGGTAGGCGAAGCAGGTGATCCGGGCGCCCAGGGTCGACTCGATCTGGGTCCGGGAGTCGAACAGCTCGGCCACCACGGAATCGGGGTGGCGACCGGTCAGCCAGGGGTGGGAAACCGAATTCGATCCGAACCAGACGCCCTCGGCGTGAAGCGCGCGAATCGTCGGCCAGTCCAGCAGGGATGCGGGTTGACCGAAAGACGCGTCCCACCGGGCCGTTGCGCCGATGGCACCGGTCACCAGGAAGACGAGTGCACTGAAGCCGTAGCGCCCCAGCACGGGCCAGGCGGAGGTGGCGAAGTCGGTGTAGCCGCCATCGAAGGTGAAGAGCACTCGTCGGCCGGAGACCGGCTCGCCGCTCTCCAGCATGATCTGCCAGTCCTCCTGGCTGATCCCGCGAAAGCCGAGCGCGTGCAGGTGTGCGACCTGCTCCTGGAAGCGGTGCGGATGCACCGTGCGGGCGGCCGCTATCTCGGCGCCGTCCGAGGCGATGCGCTCGTACGCGAAAACCAGGAGGCCGTCGTCCGCACCCGCGGTCCCGCGCGGTTCGCGCTCAGGGGGGCGGCCGCGGACGGGATCGGTCGATTCGGGCGGGGCGGCAGCGGGGGCGCGGGGAATGTCGGGCAGGTAGGCCGCGCCGGGCCGCCCCGGTGGCGTCTCCGCGAGGGATGGCACGGCGATGATCGGTGTGCCGGTGGCGAGCGCGAGTCGCTCGATCGCCCTGCCGGCTGCGATGGGCAACGCGACGTGGCGGGCGGCCGGTCCACCGATCGGCGCCCCGGCGTGGCGGAGCAGTGCAATGCCGCCCTGCGGCAGCGCGCGGTGTTGGGGCGCGAGCCCCGCCGCGGACCGGCTTGCGAGCCTCGCTCGCAACGAGATGCCGTCCTCCACCGGCCACCCGATGATCCCTTCTCGCACGACCAGCCGCACCAGCTCGGCCGGCGAGGCATCGGTGAACGCGCACCGCAAGGACCCGGCAACAAGCACGCCCTCGACCGTGGGCACCACGAGAGCGCCGAGCAGGGCGCCCCCGACCGTGCAGCGCACGACCACGGATCCGGCGTCGGTGTGCACGTCCCGGGGCGGATCGCTGATATCGAACTCGAGGATCGGCTCGCCCAGCCGGAGCGGTGTTCCCGCGGCGGTTGCGGCCGACTCGTAGATCTCAGCCAGAGAGCTGCCGGTCATCCCGAAGAGCTCCTGGACAAAGATCGTCCATCCCGCGGCTTCGAAGAGGGAGGATCCCCCGGGATCAGGCACCGGACCACTCCCGACCACAACGCCGTTGCGCCTCGCGGTGAACCCGCCCTCGGTCCGCTCGAGGGCGAGCCCCGGGAACACCGTGCGGATCAGGAACCGCTCGAGGAGGCGCCAACCCGCGGCGTCGGCAGCCGCATCCGCGATCGTCAGAGCTCCGACCCGCCCATCGCACACCGGAAGCTCGAGTTCGCCCATCGGCTCGCCGCCATAGGTGAGCTCCGCCCGAAAACGGTCGATGCGGGGCGGCAGCTCCACGAGCTCCCCGATCGGATGCGCGAGGTCGAGCGTGACCTCATAGGCGGTGATCAGACTCCGGGGACGGACGGGGGCCGCCTGCTGGGTGATGAGGTGGTCGATGGCCCGGGCGGCCCGCAACGCGAGGTCCGGCGTGCCGGAGGCCCGTTCGAGCGCAGCGAGGAAGGCGAGCACATCGTCCGCCAACGGCACGACGGTGGCGAGTGCCGCCGCCCGCGGCGCGCACAGCGTCACGCGCATCGCCTCCAGCATCGTTCCACCGATTTCCCACCGGTCGAGATCCGGCGCGTTCAGGCCGGCGAGCGCCAGGAGCAGGGTCTCCGGATCCTCGCCCGCAGCGAGCGCCATGCCGGCCGCCCAACTCAGGTGGTTGTACGAGCGTCTGGCGAGATGTGCGGCATCGATACCGGCCCGGTGCGCCGGGTGGGGCCGCAGCACCCGCGGGTCGACCGCGTGGCCCCGGGCAATTACCGCGAGTCCGTCGTTCAGCACTCGCATACTGTTGCGGCTGCGCGAGCCGCGGCGCATGCGATAGGTGACGAGCGTCCCCGGGACGCGCACGAAACGGGCGCCGGTGCGCGCGATGCGCTGCCAGAAGTCCCAGTCCTCGGTTGTCGTGGGCGCCTCGTCGAAACCGCCGACGTCGTCCACCACGGTGCGCCGGACGACGCAGGCATGGGGCGGGAAGACGCAGGCCGCGGCAAAAAGGGCGAACAGATCGCCATCGAGCTCCGGGCAGGGACCCTGCTCGGTGCTGCCGTCTGGCGCGAGTCGCTGCCAGCCGGTGTATGTCGCGGCGACATCCTGTGCCTGGAGCGCAGGAAGCATCCGCTCCAAGAACGTCGGCTCGAGGAGGTCATCCGCATCGAGAAAGCAGAGGAGGGGT
>JBBRGR010000407.1:0-2684 GCA_038223815.1 Gemmatimonadales bacterium | reverse complement strand
TACGGGCTTCGCGACATCCGCCTCCTCTACGGGGGCGACATGCGCGTGCTGACGCAGTTCGGGGGGATCGGTCGATGAAAGTCTCGCGTCGCTGGCTCGAGGCCTTCCTCCGCCGCCCCCTCGATGCACAGGATGTCGCCGCGCGCCTCGGGATGCTCGGCGCCCCGGTTGATGCGATCGCATCGCTCGGTGGCGACTTGTCGCCGTTCGTGGTTGCACTCGTGACCGACGTGCGCCCCCATCCGAACGCCGACAAGCTTCGCGTCACCACGGTGGATGATGGCAGTGGCACCATCTCCCAGGTGGTCTGTGGCGCGCCCAACGTGGCGGCCGGACAGAAGTACCCCTTCGCACGCCTCGGCACCGTGATGCCGGGTGGATTGCTGATCGAGAAGCGAACGCTGCGCGGCGAAGCATCCGAAGGGATGCTCTGCTCGGCACGCGAACTCGGTCTCGGACAGGACCACGACGGCCTGATGACGCTCGAGACCGATGCGGCGCCGGGAACTCCACTCCGTGACGTGCTCGATGCCGGCGACGAGCAACTCGATGTGGACGTGACGCCGAATCGCCCCGACCTGATGGGACACAAGGGCGTGGCCCGCGAACTGGCGGCGTCCTACGGAATTCCCTTCCGGTTGCCCGACCTTCCGGGACTCGATGCGTCGGACTTGCCACCGCCCGTGCGCTTCGGCAACGAGGCCACGGTCGGCCGCGTGCGGCTCACCATCTCGGATGCAGGATGCGGGCGCTTCCTCGCCGCGGTGATTCGCGGCGTCACCGTAGGCCCCTCGCCGGCGTGGCTGCAGCAGCGACTCGAAGGCGCCGGTGTCCGCGCGATCAACAACGTGGTGGACGTCACCAATTATCTGTTGCTCGAGCTCAATCAGCCGATGCATGCGTATGACGCCGCCACGCTGCGTGGTCCGGCGATCGTCGTCCGCGCGGCGTCGGCGGGCGAGCCGCTGGTCACCCTGGACGGCACGGCGCGCACGCTGGCGGCAGGCACGCTGGTGATCGCCGATGCGGAGCGCGTGATCGGGATCGCGGGCGTCATGGGTGGGCAGGACACCGAGGTCAGCGCCACGACCACCGATGTGGTGCTCGAATGCGCCTGGTTCGACCCCTCGCGCGTGCGCGCGTCACGACGGGCGGCCAACATCACGAGCGATGCGGCACAGCGCTTCGAGCGTGGGACGGATCGGTGGGGTGCGGTGGACGCGTTCCGTCGCGCGATCCGTCTCCTCCGCACCGTGGCCGGCGGCACCGTGGATGGCCAGACGGTCGATGCCTTTCCGGCGCCGACGCATCCGCCGCGGATCTTTCTCCGTCCGGCGCGCGTGGCCCAGATACTCGGCATCGAATTCCCTTGGACCACGATCGAGAAGCAGCTCGTGGCCATGGGGGCCACGGTCGTCTCCAAGCCGGAGGACGGTCGGATGGCGGTCGATGTGCCTGGGTGGCGCCCCGACGTGACCACCGAGATCGACCTGATCGAGGAGATCGCGCGGCTCCACGGCTACGACAACATTCCGACCGAGCTGCGCGGGTGCCGGCCTGGACGTCGGCCCGATGACGCCGCCTGGAGTTCCGCCGCGCAGATCCGCCGTGGCCTGGCCGCAAGTGGGCTCTCGGAGGTGATGACCCTGCCGATGGTCGCCGCCGGAGGGGAGGCCGCGCCGCGCCTGCTCAACCCGCTCTCGGCGGAGCAGGGGGTGTTGCGGGACGCGCTCCTGCCGTCGTTGCTGCAGCAGGTCGAGGCGAATTGGGCCCTCCACACCGGGGACGTGCGACTCTTCGAGGTCGGGACGGTCTTTGCGCGGGCCGGGGCAGGGGATCGCCCCACCGAGGCGATGCACGTGGCCTTCGTGGTGACGGGTGCCCGGCATCCGATGCACTGGACCGATGGCGGGAAGCCCCCGCTCTGGGATCGTTGGGATGCCCGGGCCCTCTTCGAGTCGGTCCTCGCTCTGGCGCATCCGAGCGCCACGCTCCAAGTTGAGGAGGGGCGATGGGTCGCTCGCCACCCCGATGGCAGCGAGGCAGGGCACTGCGGTCCGCTCACGGGCGATGCCCCGCCGTGGGCGGCGCCGCTCTTCGGTGGGGAAGTCACCGTGATCAGGCACGGCACCGGGCCCGCGCGCTTCGTTCCCGTTCCGTCGTATCCGGCGGCGACGCGAGATCTGGCCCTGCTGGTGCCGCTCGCCTGCCCGGTCAGCGCCGTGACGGCCCTGCTCCTGCAACGCGGGCAGCGGCACGCGCTGGTCTCGGTGGCCGTCGTGGATGAATATCGTGGTAACACTCTGCCGCACGGGATGCGGAGCGTGGCGGTACGGTTGGTCTTCCGTGCTGTCGACCGGACGCTCACGGATGCCGATGTGGAACAGGCGGTGGGTCGCCTGCGGACTTCGCTGGAGCGCGAGCTTGACGTCACCCTACGTTCGTCCTGATCTCACGGCCGTCGTCGAGCTCGAGCGGGTGCTTCGGCACCTGACCGACGAGCTTGCCGCCTGGCGGCGCCGCTGCCTGAAGGCGGAGGGAGAGCTGCAGGGGCTCAAGGCGCAGGACGGCATGGTGCCTGGGCAACAGGTCATCGGGATGCAGGCGCGCACGCTCGATCTGCAGCGCGAGAATCTCGACCTGCGGGCCCGCGTGGATCGGGCGCGTGACATGGTGCTCCGGTT
>JBBRGR010000406.1:0-2688 GCA_038223815.1 Gemmatimonadales bacterium | reverse complement strand
ATCACCTCGCCCGACGACTGGACCGCCGTCATTCCGCCAAAACAGTGGAAGGACGGCCGCCCCGCGCGGGAACTCGCGCGCGCCTGGTGGCCCGCCGGCCGCCGCGCCAGTGAGCCCGACGAGTTCGCCGCGCTGCTCGACAGTGGCAACATTGCCGGGCTGACGCTCGGCACGGTGCACGTCCACGCCGCCATCCCCGTCGACGACACCGCCTGGCAGGCCGACCTCGCGATCACCGCGTACTGTCAGGACGGCCCGCTGGCCATTGTCGTCACGGCCGTTGCCGCGGATCGCTTCGGCGAACGCCTCGGCAACGTCCTCGTCGATGCCGCACGACAGATCGGCCGCGATGAACCGTCGCCGATGGTCGAGCGCGTCCAGCGGCTGACCGCAGCGCTGTTGCCGCCATGGCAGGAAGGGCTCCCCCATCTCGAGGAGCTGCGCCACGACCTGCTCATGGGCACGGCCGCGACGATGGCGTTCGCCACATCGATCAACGCCAAGCGCGCTATTTACGTGGTGCACGAACTCGTCGACATCGATGGCACCAAGGAATCAGAGCGGCGGAAGAATCGCGAAGATCTCGACGTCTTCGTGCGCCGACTGAGCCACGGCGAGACGCCGCGGCTCACGCGCGGCGTACTGCTCGCCGAGATCGCGGTGCCGGGATATCCAGCGATTGCGCTGCAGGTGGGGAAGTCGCGGCGGGATCTGGACCGGTAGGGGCGACGCATGCGCCGCCCCGGCCTTCGTCGCCCCCGCCCCGAAACCCTGCAGTCAAATCGCCCGTAGAGGTCCCGTCTCGTTTCACACGGAAACCCCCATGCTCGCGACCCTCGATACCCTCCACCGCCGTGCCCGCGGGTGGGCTCCCTTCCAGCGCCTCGCGATCATCTCGCGGATCCTGCTCGCGCTCGCCTTCATCCCGACGGGGATGGTCAAGCTGCTCGGCCACCGCTTCAGCACGATGGGGACCAACACCTCGGTCGGCTATTTCTTCGAGGCGATGTATCAGAGCGGCGTCTACTGGAATTTCCTCGGCCTCGGCCAGGTGGTCGCTGGTCTCCTCCTGCTGATCCCGGCGACCAGCACGCTCGGGGCCGTGGCCTTCTTTCCGATCATCCTCAACATCACCGTGGTGACCTGGTCCGTGGACTTCCAGGGGACGCGGTATATCACCGTCATGATGTTGCTCGCGTCGCTCTTTCTCCTCTGCTGGGATTGGGATCGGTTGCGCAGCATCGTGTTCGTCCCGACGGACCGGGACCTTCCCAGTTCGGTCCCGATCGCGCGCCTCGAAGGTGCCGGCTACGTCGTCGGCACGGTAGCCGGGATGGCGGTCCTGCTCGGCGTCCGGAGTCTCTTCCCGGTCGCGTGGCTGATGCCGATGCTCGGCGGATCCCTGCTCGGTGGAGTGCTCGTGATGGTCGGTTGGGTGCAGGCAGCGACCCGGGGACGATCGCCAGCGAACGGCCAAGCGTGACCAGCGAGCGCGCCCGCGTGGTGCTTCCCCCTGACCCGGAGTTCCTGCAATGACCGTTGCCTCGATCGTGCACACCACGCTGGGCAGCATCGCCCTGACTGCGGGTGCTGCGGTGGTCCTCCTCCCCAAGGGGACGATGACGCACCGCCGAGTGGGCCGGACCTATGCCATCGCGATGCTCGCCCTCTGTGTGCTGGCCTTCACGATTCGGGGGAGTACGCCGTTCTTTGGCGGATTCGGCGCCTTTCACATCATGGCGTTGGTGAGTCTGGTGACCGTCGGCCTTGGCGTGCGAGCGGTCCGCATGCGGAGCCGATCCCCCGACTGGCGCAGCACACACCTCGCATGGATGCTCTGGTCGTACGTGGGACTGATCATGGCGACGGGGTCGCACGTGGTGCGTCCGGTCTTCCTCGCGTTGCGCGAGCCCCTCGGGAACGCCACCGTGGCGATGACCCTCACCGGGCTCTTGCTCTGGGGGCTCCCGATGGCGATCGGTGCGAGCCGGATCCCGCGGACCGCGCGTCAGGCGGAGGCGTTGGGGGCGTAGCGCCGGTTCACTTCCGCCACGGAGCGCACGTCAGTTCCTATAGGACCACGAGGTCGGTCAGGACTGCAGGAGCGCGATCCGGTAGCGCATGCTCTCGCCGCCACCGACCAGTTCCGGCGGCGAAAAGTGCTCCACCAGGACACCACCGTTCAACTCGATCACACGGCGCGAGGCAATGTTGTCCGGGGTGCAGGTGAGTTCGACGTACCGCATGCCGAGGGGTGGCAGCTCGGCGAGAAAGGTGCGCAACGCGGCAGTCGCATACCCTCGCCGCTGCCGCCACGGCACCACCGCATAGCCCACATGCCCCAGGCAGTAGGGCGGCAAGGCCTCATCAGGGGGCTGCCAGCGGAAGGAAATCACACCGACGAACTCGCCATCCCAGAGCCAGCGCCGGTAGCCGGGCAACCGTGGTGCTTCGGTGCCGTCCGGGAGCCGGATGGGCGGTCCGCTCGCCGTCATGTCGTCCTGCTCGGCCAGATAGCGAGCGGGATCCTCCTGCACTCGTGCCAGTTCCTCGGCGGCGGCCTCTACTCGCCGGGTGTCCGGCGACCAGCCGTGCCCAAGGGCGGCGATGTAGCTCGGGAGATGCTCGGCGGCTGGGGTGACGAGGCGCATGGGGGGAAAATATCCCATGGGTGGGCGGTCGCGCGCC
>JBBRGR010000405.1:0-2707 GCA_038223815.1 Gemmatimonadales bacterium | reverse complement strand
CTCCGTTCGCACCCGCGCCGAGCCGAACGGCTGCTGACTGCCAGCCACCGGCGGACATGCTCCATCGTCTCGTCAGAGACCGCGCGGTTCCGCCGGGATTGGATCTGCCCGAGCTCCCACCCATCGCCCCGGCGACGCAGTGCGAGCGTGGCCCGCTCGGGGTCATTGACTCGATAGATATAGCTCGCGCCGGAATCCACGAGCGTTCGGGAGACCGCGACGCAGTGGTGCATCGACCCCCCCTCGCGGTCCAGTCCACCCGCATTGGTGATCGGGACGATGGAGCCATCGGGCGATGCCGGGAAGGGCGGTCCGGGATGCCGGGCCACCGAAACGAGCAGCGAATGGCACGCCGCCGGGCGCTGGCCACGTGGTTCCAGACCGCGTACCAGGTCAGCACCGTGCGGGCGTGCCGGCTCGCAGGACTCAGCCGGACGGCGTGGTATCGCCCGCCTCGGGATCGTGCGGCGGCGGATGCGCCGGTGCTCGACGCGTTGTTGGCGCTGATCGAGACTTCACCGCTGTGGGGCTTCTGGCTCTGCCGCGATCGACTGAAGGTGTTAGGCCATGGCTGGAACTGGAAGCGAATCTATCGCGCGTTGGGGTTGAACCTGACGCGCCGTGGGAAGACGCGGCTTCCGACGCGACCGCGCGTCCCGCTGGAGGCCCCGGCGATCCTGAACACGACGTGGGCGCTCGACGTCATGGGCGACACGCTGTATGACGGGCGCTGCTATCGCACGCTCAATGTGCTGGATGAGGGCAACCGAGAGGGGTTGGCGTCGCTGCCGAGTCCGCGTGTGGTGTCGCTGCTGGACCAGCTGGTGGCGATCTACGGCACGCCAGGCCAGCTGCGGTGCGACAACGGCCCGGCGTTCATCGCCGAGAAGGTGGCCACCTGGTGCACGACGAATGGGGTGAAGCTGCTGCACCTTCAGCCGGGCAAGCCGAACCAGAACGCGTTCATCGAGCGGTTCAACCGGATGGACCGAACGGAAGTGCTCAACGCCTGGGTGTTCACGTCGCTGGCGGAGGTGCGGGAGATCACGGAGGGATGGTTGGCACGCGACACCATCGCGCGGCCCCATCGCAGTCTCGGCCGAGTGCCGCCGCGGACGTTCTTGCCGAGGACACTGGCAGCGTGAAAAGTCTACGTATGAACTGTGTCCTTGGCAGGGAAACTTACGAGGTGACACCGGGGAAGGCGAACTCCTGCGACACCAGCGTCAGCCATGCCAGCAATTCGCGTTCGGCAACCGCGAGGCCAGTCCGCTCGGCGATGCGCACCAGACGCGGCGCCCGGTTGGCGCGGAGTGAGGATGTGCAACGGGCTCGGCAGGCCGTACGGAGGCGTTCCGCTGCCGCGTCGATGCGCTGGAAATATTCGACCACGTACTCGCGGACGCGAAGGGGGCCGGAGGCGTCGCCTGCGGCTTCCGGGTCCTCGTCGCTGTAGAGACGGCTGGTTGGGTAGTCAAAATTCCGCGGCTGATCCTCAGCGAGCTTGACCAAAAGCGACTGCAGGCGCAGTTGTGCTCCCATCAATCGCCAGAACTCGTCCTCCCCCTCGAACGGGATCGGGTCGAGGCTGGTCGCGGTCAGCTCCCCGGTGATGGTCAGGATGACACTTTCGGCGGATTCAGCGGCGAGGAGCTGCGGGGTCGTGGACACCGTGGACTCGGCGAAATGATCGGTGGCGACAGGAACGACGGGGACGAAGATGACGAAGACGGGGCAGTGCCCTGGGAAATCCCCAGGTATCTGCCCGCTGTGCTTTCAGGAAATGACCCGCTCAGACGGTGCCCGGGGTGCGCTTCACGCCGCGAGACGTTGGCGAAGTGACACCGGGATCTGCACGATACGTGGTGGTACCTCCGGATGGTAGGGGGGCTTGAGTCGGTCCCGGTCCGGATCGAGCGGGCGCAGGCGTTTCTGGCTCGGACTGGTCGACCCGATTGAGGGGTGATACAATCTGGAGCGTCGGCACTCCTCCTCGGGTCTACGGCTTGGGCAGGTCCTTCGGGCGCTCCCCACCGAACCGCTGCACGATCACCTCATCGTACTCGTCGGCGGCCTCCATGACGTCGCGCAGCGCAAACATCAGCGCGTGGGTATCGCACGACTCGCCCAGAAGCCTGGCGGTGAATGCAATAACGCCGTCGTCGTCGATGGAGAAGGCGCCGAAGCGCCGGTCATGGTTGGCTTCCAGCAGGAAAGCGTAGAGCTCAACCGTCGGGGCGGCCCGCAACACAACCCACGAGCGGATTGTGACGTCACTGAACGTCTCGCTCACGGCGGTCACGGCAATGCGAATCGTGGCGGAGCCGTGGATGATCGTGAATTCCGGCTGGTCAGCATCCGGTCCCGCCGAACGCCCGAATTCTTCCGCCAGAATCCTCGCGACGCTCTCGTAGGCGAGCTGCTGCCCCTCGGTCGTGAACACAATCATAATGTCCTCCCCACGGTCACTTCCGCGGCTGTCCTGTGCACGAGGTACTTGCCGACTGGGGGCTCGGGCGTTCATTCGAAAATCTACAGCGGGATGCCCAATGCGGGGGAGCACTGGTCCCGCTCGAGCCCCTCCAGGCCGTTCCCCACCGCTTACCTTCCCCCGATGCCCCTCGCCCTCCGCGCCCGCCTCGCCGACCTCGGCGCGGTCCTCTTCACGGGACCGTTCCGCGCGGTGCGGCATGAGGACTTCCGGCGC
>JBBRGR010000404.1:0-2708 GCA_038223815.1 Gemmatimonadales bacterium | reverse complement strand
GAGGGGAGCCCGGTGAACCACCGTGACGGCTTGTCGCCCTGGCTGGCGAGGACGTTGAAGCGCGCCAGCCGGAGCGCGGCACAGGCCACGTAGAAGAAGCAGATCACCCACGCAAGGCGGCCGGCCGTGGAGAATTCCAGGAAGAACATCAGGAGCGCCGGCGCGACGCCAAAGGAGATGACGTCCACCAGGGAGTCGAGTTCGGCGCCGAATCGGGAGCCGGAGTTCGATGCTCGCGCGATGCGGCCGTCGAGCATGTCCAGCACGCCGGCGAAGACGATGAACCACCCGGCCCAGAGGAAGTTGCCGTTGGATGCCGAGACGATCGACCAGAAGCCGAAGAACAAGTTGCCGAGGGTGAAGGCATTCGGCATCACGACGACGACGCGTCGCATGCCGCTCCGATGCGGCGCCGGGCTCAGCTCCATTGGGCGATGACCGTGACGCCCGCCTGCGTCACGTCCCCTTCCTTCACGAGGATCTCGGTGCCGGCCGGCAGAAACACGTCCACCCGTGATCCGAAGCGGATCAGTCCGAGCCGTGCCCCCTGCTGTGCCACATGGCCCTTCTCGTGGTCGGTGATGATCCGCCGCGCGATCAGCCCGGCGATCTGCCGGACCAGCATGACGCCCCGCGGCGTGGTCAGCCCGATGTCGCTCTGCTCGTTCTCGAGTGCCGCCTTCTCGGCGGCCGCGTTGACGAACTTGCCGGGGCGATAGCGCCGAAAGGAGACGGTGCCATTCGCTGGGTAGCGATTGACGTGGACGTTGAAGACGTTCATGAAGATGGAGACGCGGATCGCAGGTCCACCAATCACATCCGGTTCGTGGATGGGGATCACGCTGACCACCTTGCCGTCCGCCGGGGCGATGACCAGCGCCTCGCCACGCCGACCGGAGCGCTCGGGGTCGCGGAAGAAGGCGATGACCCAGATCGCGATCGGCAACCACGCGACGGCGGCAACGGTCTGGCCAGCCGCCAGCAGCGCGGAGGCGATCAGCCACGCGCCGACGATGAACGGAATTCCTTCAGGAGCAACACGCATCAGACATCCTCGGGCAGGTCGTGGCCAGTGATCCGGCGGAATGCCTCGCGGTAGCGAAGCTGGGTCGCGGTGATGACCGCCTCCGGCAAGTGCGGCCCGGGGGCTTCGCCATTCCAGCGCCCGGCGGCACGCTCGGCGGCAAGCCAATCCCGGAGCGGCTGTTTGTCGAAGCTGGGCGGCGTCGTGCCAGGAGTCCACGCCTCGGCCTCCCAGAAGCGGGAGGAGTCCGGGGTCAGGACCTCGTCAATCAGGAGGGGCTGGCCGTTCAGGTCGAGGCCGAACTCGAACTTCGTGTCGGCAATGATCAACCCGCGTTCCGCGGCAGTGGTCCGGCCCGCGGCGTAGATCGCGAGGGAGAGGTCACGGAGCCCGTCCGCCAGATCCGGGCCGAGGGCGCCCCGCAGGTGGCCGAACGGAACATTCTCGTCGTGGCCCGTGTCTGCCTTGGTCGCCGGCGAGAAGATCGGCGGCTCCAGTCGTGAGGACTCCACCAAGGTGGCGGGGAGCGGCTCGCCGGCGAGGGTGCCGGCACGGCGGTATTCCTGCCATGCCGATCCCGCGAGATAGCCACGCACCACGCACTCGAACGCGACCGGGGCGGTGCGCCGCACCAGCATGGCCCGACCCGCGAGCTGCTCGCGGTAGGGTGCCAGCGCCGGCACCTCGATCAGGATGGCCTCGGTGGAGGCCGTGAGGAAATGCGACGCCGTCATGTGCCCCAGGCGCTGGAACCAGAACGCGGACAGCTGCGTGAGCACCCGGCCCTTGTCGGGCACGCCCTCCGCCATCACGACATCGAATGCCGAGACGCGGTCGCTGGTCAGCATCAGGAGCCGCGCGTCGTCCACCTCGTACACCTCGCGCACCTTGCCGCGGCGCCAGAGGGGCAACGGCAATCGACTCTCGAGGAGCGGGGCCCCGCTCAAACCCTCAGCTCCGCGTGCTCGGCTCGGGCCGCCATCGGGGCCGCGGTCACGACCAGCGGATCGAGGTACTCGGCGAGGAACTCCCGGACCTGCTCGGCAGAGCGTCCGGTGTAACGCATCGGATCGAGTTCGGCGGCGAGGCGACTGGGGTCAATCGCAGCAAACACCGGCTCGGCAGCAAGGCGATCCATCAGTGTGTTGGGTTCGCCCGCAGACACCGCCTCGTGCACGGCCATCGCGTGCGTGCGCACGACCTCGTGCAGCGCCTGGCGATCACCCCCGGCTTGCACGCCGAGCATCAACCAGCGTTCGGTCGCCATGAAGGGCATCTGGTCGCGGACGTGGCGCGCGATCACTGGTTCGCGCACTTCCATCCCCTGGGCGATGTTGGCGGCGAGGAGGAGAATCGCATCGACCGCGAGGAATGCCTCGGGAAGTGTCAATCGGCGATTGGCGGAATCATCGAGCGTGCGTTCGAGCCATTGCGACGCCGCGGTGTGGGCGCCGTTTGCTTGCAGGGTGATGACGTGCCGGGCGAGGGCGCCGATCCGCTCGGCGCGCATCGGGTTCCGCTTGTAGGCCATCGCGCTCGACCCGATCTGCTCCGACTCGAACGGCTCGAGCAACTCTCCTTCGTGCTGCAGCAGTCGGAGATCTGCGCCGAATTTGGCGGCCGACTGCGCGATGCCACTGAGCACGTCGAGTACCTGCGCGTCTGCCTTGCGCGGATAGGTCTG
>JBBRGR010000403.1:0-2714 GCA_038223815.1 Gemmatimonadales bacterium | reverse complement strand
CACGACGGGGCTCCGGGGTAGCTGGGTACGGCGCGAAGCTAGGTCCTGAGAGGCGGCGAAGTCAAGCAAAGACCGTGGGTTGCCGCGCTCCCCGGAGCGGTCTAACCTTCTCGGATGATCCCTCGCCTCTGCTTCGCTGCCATGCTGCTCGTCCTCGCTGCATGCGATGATTCCCAACTCGGCGATGCCGGGACCGCCAACGTGGTGGATACGGTCACGCTGGGGGCCCTCAACGGCGCTGCCCTCACCGTTCCAGCGGCCTTCTCGGTCACGACCGGGGTCGCCGTCCGCACGGACCAGTCCTCCGCGTTCGATTTCGCCTACGACATCGTGCCGGGAAAGGGGCCCTCGCTCCTCCCGCTCGCCGCGCTCGGCCTGGGCACCGGCGGCGGGGCCAATCCCGCACTTCAGAAAGTCAACGTGTCGTTCGACAACCTCAGGGAAGGGCCCAGCAACAATTGGGGCCAGACTGACACGCTGCCGATCGCGGTGGGCAACGTGATTGCCGCGCGCTCGCGGATCAGTTGCTTCCTCGGCGTGCCCCAGTACGCGAAGTTCGAGGTCCTTGCCTTCAATGAGGTTGCCAAGACGGTGTCCCTGAAGGTGTTGGCGAATGTCAACTGCGGCTATCGGAATCTCGAGCCGGGCATCTCCCGGAGCTGATCCCATGCTTGATCTGCGTCGGCTCCGCCACGATCCCGTTGCTGTCCGTGCGGCCCTCGCCCGCCGGCAGGATGCACATGCGCTCGACCAACTCGAGCGCGTCCTCACACTCGACGCGCGCCGACGGGAGTTGGTGACCGAGGTCGAGCAGGTGCAGGCGCAGCGCAATACCCAGACCGAGGTGGTGGCGCGTCGGAAGCGGGCAGGGGAGTCGGCGGACGAATTGCTGGCGACGCTCAAGCGCTCCGGCGAGCACGTTCGTGCACTCGAGTCGGACCTGCGTGACATCGAGGCGCTCCTCGACAGCCACGCCCTCGAGGTACCGAATCTGGTGAACGTCGGAGTCCCCGAGGGCGGGGCCGATCAGAATCAGGTGGTCCGGCACTGGGGCACGCCGCGTGAATTCCATTTCACGCCCCGCCCGCACTGGGAAATCGGTCCGGCGCTCGGGCTCTTCGACTTGCCACGCGGGACCAAGCTCGCGGGCTCCGGCTTCCCGCTCTTCACCGGCCCTGGTGCGCGGCTGGTGCGCGGACTCGCCTCGTTCATGCTCGATCTGCACACCACCGAACATGGCTACGTCGAGGTCCAGCCCCCGTATCTGGTGAATCGGGCGTCGCTGACCGGGACCGGCCAGCTGCCGAAGTTCGAGGACGACCTGTATCACACGAGCGCCGACGATCTTTTCCTGATCCCGACCGCGGAAGTACCGGTCACCAACATCTACCGCGACGAGATCCTCGACGCCGTCGACCTGCCGATCGCGATGACCGCCTATACGCCGTGTTTCCGTCGCGAGGCGGGTGCGCACGGGAAGGACACGCGCGGCCTGATTCGTGTCCATCAGTTCGACAAGGTCGAGCTGGTGCGCCTCGTCCGGCCCGAGGAGAGCGAGCGCGAACACGCCCTGCTGACGGCGCACGCCGAAGCCGTGCTGCAACGGTTGGAGATTCCCTACCGGGTACTCGCGCTTGCCGCCGGCGACATCGGCTTCGCCTCGGCGAACACGCTCGACCTGGAAGTATGGGCCGCGGGAATCGGCACGTGGCTCGAAGCTTCCAGCGCCTCCACCTTCGGCGATTTCCAGGCCCGGCGGGCCAACATCCGCTACCGTCCGTCGCCGGGGGCCAAGCCGGAGTTTGTGCACACCCTGAACGCCTCCGGGGTGGCTTTCCCTCGCACGATCATCGCGCTGCTGGAGAACGGCCAGCAGGCCGACGGCTCGGTGGTGCTGCCCCCCGCCTTGGTCCCCTATGTCGGGACCGATCGTTTCGTCCCGCGCCCGTAGGGATCGCCTCAGCCGCCTCGCGCCCGGGGTGGCGGTGCTGCTGGTGGCGATGCTGGCGGGCCTGTCGCTTGGCGTCTCGTTGCTCGTTGCGCGGCATTTTCGGGGCGAGGCTCGCGCCTCCTCGCAACTCTACTCGGTCGTCTTTCGCGGCCTCAACGATCCCGATCCCGGCGGCGGCGCGGCGGCGTTGCTCGATCTGGCGACGCGCGTCCGCGACCTCGGCATTCCGCTGGTGTTGACGGATACCAGCGGTGCAGTGGTGGATGCGGCCAATCTGCCATTCGCCGCTGACGCGGGTGCGGCACGCATGCGGGATTATGTGGCCGAGTTGGATCGCATCAACACGCCGATCACGAGTGCAGGTTTCGGCACCCTGCATTTCGGGCCGATTCCCGCCACCAGGATGCTGTTCACGCTCGGCATCCTTCAGGGATTGACGCTGATCGTCATGGTCGCGGTCGCCATCGTGGCCTATCGGAATGCGACGACGGCGCAACGCGATCGGCTCTGGGTCGCCATGGCGCGCGAGGCAGCCCACCAGATGGGCACGCCGCTCACGTCGTTGCAGGGGTGGATCGAGCAGCTGCGCTCGGCCGGGCTCCCGCCCGAACGGATTGCCGAGTATCTCGACGCCGATGCGGAGCGGCTGCAGCGCGTGGCGCAGCGCTTCGAGCGGATCGGCAATCCCGCCCGCCGAGATCCGGTCGGGTTGGGCGCGCTGGCCGAGCGCGTGGCCGGCTACTTCCAGCCGCGGTTGCCCCGA
>JBBRGR010000402.1:0-2715 GCA_038223815.1 Gemmatimonadales bacterium | reverse complement strand
CGGGATGGGATGGGGCAACATCTCGCCGAGCTCGGCCGAGCCGGCGAGGGACCACCCTCGTGACTCGGCGAGGCGCACCGTGTCGGCGAGGGCGACCCGAAGGTCGGCGTAGCGTGGATTGCCGACGAGGCCGATGCGCAGGATGGCCTCAGCGCACCGCGGCGGGACGCAGCGCCTCGATAGCGCGGCGCGCGATCCCGTCGGCGGTCAGGTCGTAGGCCTCGAGCTGCTCCGTCCGCGGCGCCTGGAGAATCAGCTCGTCGGCGATCCCGATGGCATGCACGCGCACCTCGGGGTGATGGCGATCCATCCACTCGGCCAACATCGCGCCGAAGCCATTGACGACGCTCCCCTCTTCTGCCGTCACGATCAGACGGCACTCCCGGGCCAACTGGTGCAGCATCGTCTCGTCCATCGGCTTCAGGAAGCGCGCATTGACGGCCGCCGCCTCGATCCCCTGGGCACGGAGCAGTTCGGCCGCGGCCTGTGCCGGCAGCGCCATGGTGCCGATGCCGAGGAGTGCCACCTCACGCCCGGGTGTGAGCAGCTCCCACGTGCCGTAGGGAACGGCGGGAACCGACGCCACCGGATTCGGATCGGTCGGCGCCTTGTCGCGCGGATAGCGGAGGCACGACGGCCCGTCATGGGCGAGGGCGCTGCGCATCAACCCGACCAGCTCATCGGCATCCTTCGGCGCCATGACCGTCAGCCCCGGCACCGCGAGCATGTAGGGGATGTCATACAGCCCCATGTGCGTCTGGCCGTCTTCGCCCACGAGGCCGGCGCGATCCATCGCGAAGATCACCGGCAGATGCTGGACGGCGATGTCATGGATGATGTTGTCGTAGGCGCGCTGGAGGAAGGTCGAGTAGACCGCCACGACCGGCTTGATGCCCTGCGTGGCGAGACCGCCCGCAAAGGTCACCGCATGGCCCTCGGCGATGCCGACATCGAAGAAGCGGGTCGGGTGAGCCTTCTCGAAGATGTTCGTGCCGGTCCCGCTCGGCATGGCCGCCGTGATGACGGCCAGCTCGGGATGTTCGTTGCCGAGCGCGACGAGCGTATCGCCGAACACCTGCGTCCACGTCGGCGGGCCGGATGCCTTCTTGCGCGCTTCGCCCGTGATCGGATCGTAGGCGGCAAGGCCGTGCCACTTCTCCCGGTTGGCTTCGGCAAAGGAGAAGCCCTTCCCCTTCTCGGTGAGCACGTGCACGACGCGCGGACCGTCGAGCGTGCGCACGAAGGCGAGCGTTTCCGTCAACTTCTCGAGGTCGTGCCCGTCAATCGGGCCGAAATAGCGGAAGCCGAGTTCCTCGAAGAGCATCCCTTCCGAGAAGAGATTCTTCGCGGACTCCTCGAGATTCTTGGCGAAGTCGACCACCCCCTCACCGAAGACATGCCCGAGCTTGTGGGTGACCTTCTTGATCTGGTCGCGAAGGCGATTGGTGCGCGGATCGGCCACGATGCCGCCGAGCATCTTCGAGATGCCACCCACGTTGGGCGAGATGCTCATGCCGTTGTCGTTGACGATCAGGATCACATCGCGGTCGGAGTGTCCGGCGTTGTTCATCCCCTCGTAGGAGAGGCCGCAGGTCAGCGCGCCATCGCCCACCACCGCAACCACCTTGTAGTCCGCCCCATTGAGGTCGCGTGCCGTCGCCATCCCGAGCGCCGCCGACATCGCGGTGCCCGCGTGGCCAGCCCCAAAATGATCGTGCGGGCTCTCGTCGCGCTTCAGGAAGCCGGAGATCCCGCCCTTGGTGCGCAGCGTCGGGAAGCCTTCATTCCGCCCCGTCAGCAACTTCCAGGCGTAGGCCTGGTGCCCGACGTCCCAGACGACCTTGTCCGTGGGCGAATCGAATTCGTACAGCAGGGCAATCGTCAGCTCGACCACGCCAAGGGAGGCACCGATGTGCCCGCCTGTGACGGAGCAGCACTCAATCAGGCGGTCGCGGATCTCCTGCGCCAGCTGGGGCAGTTGATCACGGGACAGCAGCTTGAGGTCGGCGGGACCCTGAATGCCGGCAAGAAGGGACACGGAGTCTCCCCGGAGGTTGAGGGGGTTCATGATGTACGTGACACAATATACCGCGCGATGGCGCCCAGCGATTCCGAGGGGAGACCGGCCTCCTCGAGTGCCGCGATCGCCAGATTCTGGTGGCGAGTGGCCTCGGCCAGCGCCCCCTCGACGCCGAGCAGCCCGACATAGGTGGACTTGGCCAGCTCAGCGTCCCGACCGGCCGTCTTTCCCAGCTCTTCGGAAGTCGCCGTGGCGTCGAGGACGTCGTCGGCGACCTGGAAAGCCAAGCCGATCTCTTCACCGAAACGCCGAAACGCGTGGACCTCCGCCGGGGTCGCCCCCGCGGCAATGCCTCCGAGCACCACCGCCGCCCGAATCAACGCGCCGGTCTTCCCTCGATGTACCGCCATGAGGCCCGGGAGGTCCAACTGCCGCCCTTCGGCTTCCAGGTCCAGCCATTGGCCGCCGACCATCCCGCGGATCCCCCCCGCCTCGAAGAGCTCGACGGCGAGTGCCCGACGGGCCTCCCGCCCCAGTCCCAGGGAGTCCGCCGCGCTGGCCAGCGCCTCGGCCGCCACCGGAACGAGCAGGAAGCCGACGCGCGTCGCGGTGGGCACGTCAAACGCGACGTGGGTCGTGGGGCGCCCGCGCCGGAGGGCGTCGTCATCCATGCAGGGGAGATCGTCATGCACCAG
>JBBRGR010000401.1:0-2733 GCA_038223815.1 Gemmatimonadales bacterium | reverse complement strand
GATTGCGAACGGCGCTACACCCCGGGAGCCTGCCACAACTCCACCCGATTCCCTTCCGGGTCATCGAGCCAGGCGAAATCGCCGTCGATGGTTTCCTGCCGTTCGGCGAGGGTGACACCGAGTTCACCGAGCTGTTCGGTGAGGGCATCGAGATCATTGACGTACCAGGTGATCTCGACCTGGCGTCGGTCGTGCGCGAGCGGATGCTTGGCCTGATGGATCGAGAAGGCGAGGCCGCCGAAGTCGCACCACCATTCGTGGCTGTCGGGCTCGCGCGTGAAGAAGAGACCGAGGTGGCGCTCGTACCAGTGCGCCAGGGCGTCTGCGTTGTCCGCAAAGAGCACGATCCCACCGATGCCCACGACCTTCTGTCGCTCCATCTGCGATCTCCGGGAAGGAAAGAAACCAGCGTGCGCTCCGGCTACCAGCCTCGGCTGTGGCACAGGGCAATGATCTGCGCGACGTGATGCTGACCATGCCAGGCGTACAGCGCCAAGGTGCGTCCCAGCGTGAACGTCGCGTTGTACTCGGGGTGCACAAAGGTGCGGTGGAGCGCGGCATCGTCAAGGGTGCCCAGCAACATCCCCCAGCGGACGTGGAGCCCTTCGAGCATCTCGAGGGACGGTGCCACCGAGAGCTGGGTGGAATCGGGGAGGCGGGCGAAGGCGTCCTGCGAGTACGGCCGGATGACCGGGTTGTCTTCGGTGAGCGCCAACTTGAAGCGCATATACGCATTCATGTGCGAGTCGGCGAGGTGATGGACAATCTGACGCGACGTCCATCCCCCATCGCGGGAGGGCGTGTCGAGCGCGGCATCATCGAGGGAGGAGACGGTGGCGCGAAGCGCCCGCGGGAGTTCCGCAATGGCACTGCGCCACATCGCGACGAGATGTTCATCCCATCCCGTGGGCGCGACGAACGGACCAATCGGATAGCGTGGGTCAGTCATGCGTGGTCACCGGCGGAGGCGATAGAGTCGGACATGTTCGACCTCGTCATCATCCTTCCAGATGCCGAGGATGCGGTCCCGGGTAATCTGCTGCACTTCGACTCGACGGGGAAGCTGCACCTCGCCGAGCCAGGTCCCGCGCGGATCGAAGACGGTCCACTGCCGCGGAATCGAGTCACGCTGCACCGGGCCGACATCGTTGCGCAGCCAGAGGGCTCCGGTCTCATCGCGCAGCATGGCATCGAAGGTCGGGAGCACGCCCGGATACCCCACGCCCTCGAGGGCGGCGTGGACGGCTTCGGCGAACGCTCGCGGCAACTGATTGAGCTGCTCGACCCGCATCGCGAGCACCACCGCGACGTCCGTCTCGGCGACTGCGCGGCGCGGACGATCAATGCGCCACACGGATGCCAGCGTGCCGACGGAATCGAAGCGCATCACGCCGTCGAACTCCCCGGTGCTCACCATCAGGTGCGACCCGGAGGCGACGGTGGTGGTGCGCAGCCCGAAGGGGCGCTCAAACATCGTGACGAAGCTCGTGCCGGTCACGACGACGTTCTCGCTCCCGGGCACGACAACCAACTGGCGCCCCACGGTGCCGTCGACGAATCCCCGGCGAAGCGGGACCGGGTCCCGACGGACACCCCCCTTCTCGCTGTTGCTCGCGCCGACGCGCCCCGCCAGGAGGACCGTGCCGTCGGCACTGAGGTCGACCGGCGTGAAGCCGAAGCGGCTGATGGTGCTGGTGTCGCGCTCGGCGAAGCGGAAAGTCCGGGCAACGGCGCCATCGGGGGTGATCAGCGTCGCGCGGTCGAGCTGCGGGTCCCAGGCGAGCACCGAATCGCCCAGTGCGCCGACGAGGGAGATGCCGCGGAACTCACCCGGCCCCTCACCCTCGCCGCCGAGACGACCGACGCGCTCCCCCGCGGCATCGAAGTAGACGACGGATCGTTCCACCCCGTTGGCCACGGCGATCCGTCCGTCGCTGAGCAGGCGCGCGCCGCCGATTCCCTGGAAGAAGGCGGCCCCGGACTCGGCGCGGTCGCCGATCGAGAGGAGGGGAACCGTGTCGACCCTCCACCCGCGCCCACGCTTCCAGGCCGGCGCCACCGATGTCACGATTTCCATGCCGGCCGAGTCGGTGACCGTGACGTCTGCTCCGCGCGGCGCGTCCCCGGCGCAGGCCGTGAGGCTCGCCAGGCAGGTCAGTGCCGTGGAGACTGATCTCACAGCGAGATCTGGATGCCGGAGGTGAAGAGGCGATCGGTCGGCAGGAAGCCTGGCTGCGGCTGGCCGTCAAAGCGGATGACGTACGAGAGCTTCACGCCGATTTCCTTGGTAATGGGGGCCACGATGGTGCTTTCGGTGTTGATGCGCAGATCCTCGCGCTCGCGAAAATTGGGGAGGAACTCGACGGTCTGCGCGAACGAGGCCTTGGGACCAAGCTTGTGGGTATAGGCTGTGGCCGCGCGTCCGCCGAGAAAGTCCACATTCGGGCGCTTGGACGGATCCACGGACCGCTGCGCGTTCACTGAGACACCGCCCTCGAGCGTCAGTCGATGCGCCGGATCGGCGATGAGCTGCGCCGTCAGGCCGGTCGTGGTCGCGATGCGCGACGCGAGCCCGGCGAAGACGTTGCGCTCGTAGTTGATCGAGCCATAGAGTCCGAATCCGTTCCGCAGGGCATAGTCACCACGGAGCGCGGCGCGGTAGAGCGACGAGACGGTCTTGCCCTTGCTCCGCCCATGGACCAGCGAAAACTGCTGCGAGACGGTGACAACGCC
>JBBRGR010000400.1:0-2743 GCA_038223815.1 Gemmatimonadales bacterium | reverse complement strand
CCATCGGCGCGATCAGGTAGCCCTCGTCGCTGATGTTGCCGAGGAACTCCTCGCTCAACAGGAGCTGACGGGGAGAGAGCTCCTGCATCTGGATCTGTTCCCGCAGGTGATCGATCAGGTCCTTGGTCTGGATGGAGACCGGCTCCACGTATTCCTGCTCCTCGTACTGCTGCCGCATCCCGCCCGCATCGAAACCATTGAGCAGGATTTCTTCCCAATCGATCTCTTCCTCTTTCTCGGCTTTTTCCTTTTCCTTTTCCTTTTCCTTTTCGGCCGACTCCTTCCCATCTTCCTCTTCTTCCGGCTCGAGGAGCTCGAGGAACGGATTGACCAGCAACTCCTGCTTCAGGTGCTGTTGCAGGTCCATCATGGGCATGTACAGCATGTCCATGGCCTGGTAGAGCCGCGGATTGATCCGCAGCTCCTGTCGCAGTCCGGTTTGCTGGGAAAGCCCGGTCTTCACGAGCGAGTCTCCATGCGGCTCCTCAAGCGGGCGGTCATGGTGGGGCCGAGATACAGCTCGGCAACCTGATCGTTGTACACCAGCTCCTGCACCGAGCCGGCGGCGCGGACTTCTCCCTCGTACATGATATAGGCACGGTCCACGATCTCGAACATGTGCTCGACGCTGTGGTCGGTGATCAGCACCCCGATACCCCGGTGGCGCAGCCCGGCCACGATGGTCTGGATGTCGTGGACCGCGATCGGATCGACGCCGGCAAAGGGCTCGTCCAGCAGCATGAACTTCGGCTCGGTCACCAGGGCGCGGGTGATCTCCAGCCGCCGCCGCTCGCCCCCGGACAGCGAGTATGCGTGGTTCTTGCGCAGGTGCTTGATCGAGAGCTCGTCCAGCAGCCGCTCCAAGCGCTCGTGACGCTCGGCCCGGGACAGCGGCAGTGTCTCCAGAATTGCCATCACGTTCTGTTCCACCGTCATCCGGCGGAATACCGAGGGCTCCTGCGCAAGGTAACCGATCCCGGACCGCGCGCGGCGGTACATCGGCATGCCGGTCAGATCTTTTCCATCGAGCGTGATCGTGCCACCGTCGGGACGGATCAGGCCGGTGATCAGGTAGAACGTGGTGGTCTTCCCCGCCCCGTTGGGCCCCAGGAGGCCCACGATCTCTCCCTGCGCCACTTCCACGGCCACGTTGTTCACCACGGCGCGCCGCTTGAACGACTTGCGCAGGCCGGTGGCGGAGAGGAGGCTTCCGCCGGTCCCGTTGCCGGTCATGGTGTGCCCCGGGGGCGGACTGGCCTGATGACCGTGGTGTCCCGCTTGAGCGAGTCCACCTTGACGATCTGGGGCTGCAGTTGCATCCCATCGACCTTCCCGACCATATCTACCCGTTCCACTCTCACCGAGTCACCGGGTTGCATCGTCAACAGGATCTTGCCGGCGCGGGCATAGTTGAGCGAGGGCCGGCCGCCCGCAGTGCCCGCGGCCGTGATCCGGTAGAACGAGGCGGCGTTGTGACGCGCCTCCAGCCGCTGCAGCACCGACTTGGCTCCGGAGCCGGCGGGCCGAGGTGCGAAGCTCCCGACGATGCTGTCTCCCGCCAGCCAGTCTCGTTCCCCCTTGCCCGAGTCGGGCCGGAAGCCGACCCACGCATTCCGGAAGGCTCGGAGCTCGCGAATCTGTTCCTCGGGGGTATCCACCGCGAGAGAATCGCCGCGGACCTCGTAATCGTCGGCCAGCGCCTGGGGCCGGGGCGCCTTTCCCCATGCCAGGGTCTGCACCACCTTGCGCGCGATCAGCTTGAGCGAGATGGCCTCCGCCAGCAGGTCGAGGTCCCTGCTGGTCAGCTTGGCGCTGTCTCGCCCGATCACACTGGTCAGCTCCCGGTCCTTGAGCCCGAGATCGATCCGCTTGCCGTCCAGCGCAAAGCTGTCGGTGGCGGCACGGCGAATGGCCGCATGGCCGATGAGCGCACCCGCGCTGCCCTTGCCGTTGTCGAGCTGCAGCGAATCTCCCCGGCCCCGGATGTCGCTCCGGTCGATCGTCACGGTCCCGCCGGCCCACATCAGGTCCTTGCCCCGCATGCGGATCCGGTCTGCCACGATGATGTAGGGCTCCTCCGCCTTGCGGGTGGAATCCTTCGCCGCCAGCGTCAGGGTGGGGCGACGCTCGGCGAAGACCTCCTCCTGCTCCTTCACGCCCTTGATCTGGCGCCAGTAGGTGGCCATCGGCCCGACCAGCTTCGAGCCGTCCTGGGTGTTGATGAACACCACGTTCCCGTTGGCGTCCCACCGCTCGGAATCCTTGTAGTAGGTTCCGAAATCGGAGGTAACCTTGGACGTCTCGTCTTCGTACCGGAAGTGGCCAATGAACTGGACCACCTGGCCGGCGTAGGACGCAATACTATCGGCCCAGATCCGGACTGGCTGGGACACACAACGGAGCCGGACGTCTCCCCCCGCGAAATAGTTCTCGGTGGAGGTGCCGAGGATTTTGCTCAGCACCCCTTCGCGCTGGACGTGCTCGACCCGGAGCACGCAGCGCTTGCCCTGGGCCGCGAGGGGCGCGGCGAGGCAGAGGCCGGAGAGGGCGAGCGCGACGGCGCGTTGCGCTGTCATTGACCCGGCAGCAAGAAGCCCTTGCCCTTCTGCTGGCCCTTGGGCTGGCAGACCGTGACGTTGTTGAAGTCGATGTCCGACCGCATGCAGTTCCCGCTCATGCGGCCCTTCTTCGAATCGTAGGCGAACACGGTGTCAATGGTGACCTGGTTGGCCATCTTGTCATA
>JBBRGR010000399.1:0-2751 GCA_038223815.1 Gemmatimonadales bacterium | reverse complement strand
CGAAGCGGCAAGCCGGTCTTCTACATCCAGGGGAACATCCACGCCGGTGAGGTCGAGGGGAAAGAGGCCGTGCAGCGCCTGCTGCGCGACATGACGCTCGGCCCGCTCACCACGCTGCTCGACAGCGTGATCGTGGTCTGGGTCCCGATCTACAACAGCGATGGCAACGACGCCTTCGGCCCGGGGTCACGGCATCGTGCCGGACAGAACGGCCCCGACATCGTCGGTCTCCGCCCCAACGGGCAAGGGCTCGACCTGAATCGCGACTATGTCAAGCAGGAAGCACCCGAGACGCGCGGCTCCCTCGCACTGATCGCCGCATGGGATCCTGATGTCTGGATGGACCTGCACACCACGAATGGCTCGTATCACGGCTATCAGCTGACCTGGGCACCTGGCCTGAATCCCAATCGGACGCCCGCGAATGTGTGGACGCAGGACAACGCGCTCCCCGAGATTCGTGCACGCATGCGGCAGCGCCACCGGTTCGAGACCTTCTCCTACGGCAACTTCCGCAATCAGCATCCCGACTCCCTGGTCCTCGGCTGGGACACGTATGAGTCGCTCGCGCGCTACGGCAGCAACCTGATGGGGATGTCGCGCGTCTCGATTCTCTCCGAGGCGTACAGCAACGATCCCTTTGCGACGCGCATTGATGCGACCTATGCCTTCGTACTGGAGACGATCCGCTACATGGCCGAAAAGCAGGCTGAGCTGCGTCGGGTCATGGCGCAGACCGTTGCCGCGCGTCCCGACTCCGTGGCCGTACGCAGCAGCTTCGCACCGCCGCGCATGGACACCGTCATCGCCGAGCTGACCCGGACGGGAGAAGGCACCGGCGGCTTCGCGCGCCGGCAGCGGACCGGGGAATTCAAGAAAGTCGTCATGCCGGTGGTCGATCGCTTCATGGCCACGCGCCGCGAGGCGATCCCGGCGGCGTATGTGCTCGACGCGCAGTGGGCCGAGGTGGTGGCACTCCTCCGGCAGCAGGGCATCCTCGTGGAGCGGCTCGCCGAGCCATGGACGGGTGCCTCGGCGCGCTTCCAGGTGGACTCGGCCGTGGTCAGCACCCGCCCGTTCGAAGGCCATCGGACGATGCGGGTCGAGGGTGCCTGGGGCGCCCCCGCGGCCGACTCGTTGCCGGCAGGGAGCTACCTGATCCCGACCGATCAGCGCTTCGGCATGCTGGCCGCCTACCTCCTCGAGCCTGCCTCGGAGGACGGCTATACGCTCTGGAACGCCTTTGACCGTGCCGTACGGGTCCGGGCAGCGCACCCGGTGCGCCGCCTGATGGCCCTTCCGGCGGTGCCCAGGACGCTGGTGCCATGACCTCCGAAGAGTTACGGATGCTCCAGGAGGGGGACCCGGCCCCAGATTTCATCACTGTCGCCGATGATGGTACGCCGGTGTCGTTGGTGGCCCTGCGCGGAACGCCGGTGGTGCTCTACTTCTACCCGAAGGACGACACCACCGATTGCACCGAGCAGGCGTGCGGCTTTCGCGACGCGTGGCGGAAGCTCCGCCGTCGCGGCGCGACGGTGCTCGGCGTCTCGCGGGATGATGCGAAGAGTCATCGGAAGTTCCGCGCGAAGCATGCGTTGCCCTTTCCGCTGCTGATCGATGAGGACCACGCGATCGCCGGGGCGTATGGGGTGTGGGTCGAGAGGTCGATGTACGGGAAGAAATATTTCGGCATCGCGCGCACCACGTTCGTGATCGATGCCGACGGGATCATCCGCCACGTCTTCCGGAAGGTGCAGGTGAGTGGGCACGCCGAAGACATTCTGGCGGCGCTCGACACCTGAACCGCCGGTCACTGCACCACGAGGTCCGACATTCGTACTGCATCGTTCGCCCTGACGGGCATCGTCCTCCTCGGTGGCTGCGCGTCGCAGGCTGCCACCAGTGGCCCCGCCAGCGCGGCCTCCACCACCGTCCATGCACCGCAGCCCGGCGAGCGGCACTTCGGTCGGTTACGTCAGCTCACCTTCGGCGGCAACAACGCCGAGGCCTACTTCTCGGCTGATGGGCAGTGGCTGACCTTCCAGCGGCAGCAAGCGGTGGATGCGGGCTGCGATCAGCAGTTCATCATGCGCACCGACGGCTCCGCCCTCAGGCAGATTTCCAATGGGCTGGGCCGCACGACCTGCGGCTATTTCATCGAGAAGGACCAGCGGATCATCTTCTCCTCGACCTTCCGTGCGGACCCGGCCTGCCCGATCCCGCCGGATCGCGCCCAAGGGTACGTCTGGCCGCTGGGCGCCTTCGAGCTCTTCACGGTGAAACGCGATGGCTCCGACCTCCGTCAGTTGACGAACACCGGGACGTACAACGCCGAAGCCACGGTGTCGAAGGATGGGAAGCGGGTGATCTTCACCTCGACGCGGGATGGCGACGTCGAGCTCTACACCATGCACCCGGACGGCAGCAACGTCCGGCGGATCACCACCCGCGTCGGCTATGATGGCGGGGCGTTCTTCTCCCCGGACGGCAGCAAGATTGTCTGGCGGGCACAGTATCCGGTGACGGCGTCGGATTCCTCGGACTATCTCCGGCTGCTCAAGGCCCGCCTGGTGCGGCCGGCCAAGCTCGAGCTCTGGGTCGCCAATGCCGATGGCAGCAACCCGACGCAGATCACCAATCTCGGCGGGGCGAACTTCGCGCCGTTCTTCCATCCGGATGGGAAGCGGATCATCTTCTCGTCCAACCACAGTGATCCGCGGGGTCGTGCCTTCGACCTCTATCTGATCA
>JBBRGR010000398.1:0-2757 GCA_038223815.1 Gemmatimonadales bacterium | reverse complement strand
GATGGAGTGCACCACCTCGGTCCCCGTTTCGAGCGAAGCCACGTGGACCGATGCGTCCTGGTGGACGGTGACGACGTCGCCGCCGTCGGGACCGATCACCCTGAGCAGGCGGTTGGTGCGATCCTCCTTCGTGAAGGTCTTCTGCTCGAGCGCCGGCGGCAGGTCGGCCCGGTCGGGGAGGATCCAGATCTGGATGAAGCGCATCGGCTCATCGGCCGAGGCGTTCGCCTCCGAGTGCAGCGCGCCCGATCCGAGCGTCATGCGCTGGACGGAGCCGGCCGGCAGCGGCCCGTACGCGCCGCCGACGTTGTCGTGGTGCCCGAAGCTGCCTTCGACGACGTAGGTCAGCCCTTCCACGTCGCGATGCGGGTGGAGCGGCCAGATGGCGCCCGCGATCAGGCGATCGTCGTTGAAGACGCGCATGGCCCCGAACGAGTCGTTCTCGGGGTCGCGGTACTGGTCGAAGCTGAAGTGCCACCGAGCACGGAACCACCCGCCCTCGGTATCGAAGATCTCGCTGTCGCGGCGGATGGTGATCACCTGGCGGGCAGCTCCATACGGGGCTTTGTCGGGGGGCGTGGATCGTATCGTCTCACGCCGTTTCGCCGGAGATCTCCACCGGCGGCCGCGCCCCGATTCGAAGTTGTGGAGAAGTTGGTGGACATACCCCTTCCGGTCCGGCGCCCGGCAAGCCTACGATCGCCGCCGGTCCCTATCCAGTCGCTCAGGGCCGATCGTTCGGACTCATCCATCTCAACCAACGGAACCCTGGGAGGGTGCCATCGCATGACGCAGCGACCGTCTCTGCCTGGAGCCGCAACGCGGCCCGGGCCGGCTGGGGAGCCACCGCCCCCCGACGTGGTCTCATTCATCCGTTTCTGCCATCACCGCCGCGGGGTGGGCTGGCCCGAGCTCTACGACGAGATGTGCGGGGTGGCCGCACGCCGGGAGTTCCAGGGCTGGGACCACGCCGATCTGGCCTCGCGAGGCCTTACCTTCTCGCTCTTCGAGATGCCGCGCCTCGCCGGTTGGGTACGCGCCGTGCTCGAGGCGGACGCCGAGGAGACCGCCGCCTCCCGTCTCGAACGCCACGTGGCGGTCGCCTAGCAGGGTCCGCCCTTGCGAATGTGATCAGCCCCGGTCCGTGCTCGGCGGATCGGGGCTTCTTCATGGTCCGGGATGGGGAGGTGCGATGGTCGATCAGTACGTGTGGCGGCGCGCCATCTCCCGCTCGATCATGCGCTCCATGACCATGTACTTCTCGATCCGGCGTCGGAGCTCGTTCGCCTCCGGGGTGTAGAGGTGGACGAACTGCTGCAGCTCGAGGCTCAGCTTGCGGCTGAACATCCGGGCATGGTCGAGGTTCCTGCGCAGGAGGACCTGGTCCATCCGCCGCAGATGCTCCTCGTTGAGGAGATCCTCGTCCCGCAGCAGCTCCTGATCGGCGTCGATCTGGGCGCGCTGGAGCTGGACCGGCGTGATGAGTGGTTCGTCCGACATCTCGCGTCGAAGTCTACCCGCTGACCGTTGCGCCGATGAGCCGCCCGACGAGCGTGACCGCGTTGGGCGCTGGCGAGTATTGTCCCGCCCCGGTGGGTATGCTCTCGGCGGTCCCCGTAGCTCAGTGGACAGAGCAACCGCCTTCTAAGCGGAAGGTCGCAGGTTCGAATCCTGCCGGGGACGCCAAGTTCCGCGCAGCGCACGTTCGAGCCAAGGAGCGTCATGACCACTCAAGATTCGCACGGAGCGGAATCCCCGGCCCTTGCCGAGCACCTCGCTCGACGCCGCGCATCGGCCACGCTTCGGCTCGCGGACGCGATCACTGCGTTCGCAGGCTCGATGCGGTTCGTTGCCCTGCACGTGATCTGGTTTGGAGCCTGGGTCCTGCTCAATCTCACGGTCCTGCACTTCGATCCATTCCCGTTCGGGCTGCTGACCATGGTCGTCAGCCTCGAGGCGATCTTCCTGTCCACCTTCGTGCTGATCAGCCAGAACCGGTATGAGGAGCGACAGCACCTTGTGGTCGATCACCACTACCGCGAGACGCGGCTGCTCGAGGAGCTGCTGCGGGAGAACACCCGGCTCACCGAGGAAATCCACCGCGTGACGGCGGAGAACCAGCGGGGGAGGGACTGAGATGACGAGCAGCGATCCGTGGCGGAAGGCGCCGGCCGATCTGGTGGCACGCTTCCACGAGGCCGTGGCGGGGATCGAGGGGGTCGAGGTCCGCAAGATGTTCGGCTATCCGGCGGCCTTCGTCGGCGGGAACCTGACCGCCGGCCTGCACCGGGAGAGCGTCATGGTGCGGTTGCCCGACGCCGAGCGCGAGGAACGGCTCGCCGAGGGCTGGTCGCTCTTCGCGCCGATGCCCGGGCGCCCGATGCGTGAGTACGTTGCCATGCCACCCGAGGTTGCCGGAGACGTCGCGGCCGTGCGCCACTGGGTGGAGCGAGCAGCCGCCTACGTGCGCACACTCCCGCCGAAGGCGCCGAAGATGCCGAAGGGCGCCTAACCTCCTCCGCCCGACCGTGGCCAGGGCGATCCGCATCAGATGGCGCTGATCCGGCGCGGCGCGGTCCGCGGGCCGTAGCGAGGAGGGACGATTCGGCCCACCTCCAGCAGGCGCTGCACGCGACCTCGCTGGCCACGGTACGGCTCGAGGAGCTCCAGCATGCGGGCGTCGTCGGCCCGTGGCTCGCCGGCGAGCGCCCAGGCGACCACGCTCGGGAGGTGGTAGTCGCCGACGCTGACGGCATC
>JBBRGR010000397.1:0-2765 GCA_038223815.1 Gemmatimonadales bacterium | reverse complement strand
TCGTGCACGAGGTGGAAGCATTGCGTGCGGCGGGATTGATTCAGGGGGCCAGCACGGCGAACGCCGTCGTGCTCGATGCTGATGGTTTGGTGGACACCACGCTGCGATGGCCCGATGAGTTTGTGCGTCACAAGGCGCTTGATTGTGTTGGAGACCTGGCGCTGGCTGGTGCCCGCGTCCGCGGACACATCCGCGCTCACCGACCGAGCCACAAGGGCACGGTCCTGTTCGTCCGCGAGCTGCTCCGGACAGCGAAGGAGGAGACCACGGTGCTTGGTATCGAAGAAATCATGAAGGTGCTTCCGCACCGCTACCCGTTTCTGCTCGTGGATCGCATCCTCGAGCTGGAGGAGGGGAAGCGTGTCGTGGGACTCAAGAACGTCACGATCAACGAGCCGTTCTTTCAGGGCCACTTCCCCGGCCACCCGATCATGCCGGGTGTACTGATCGTGGAGGCGATGGCGCAGGTTGGCGGCATGCTGATGCTCGGCAGCATCCAGGAGCCGAACTCCAAGGTGGTGTACTTCACGAGTCTCGACAATGTGAAGTTTCGCAAGCCGGTCAAGCCGGGAGATCAGCTGCGCTTCGAACTCGATCTGCTCGCCATGCGCGGGCCGCTCTGCAAGATGCGCGGCGTGGCACGGGTGGACGGTGAGGTGGTCTGCGAGGCGGACATGGCTGCGATGGTTCGCCCGCGATGATGACGCCGGTCAGCAGCGGTATTCACCCGACGGCGATCATCGCAGCGACGGCGCGCATCGGTGAGGGCGTGGACATCGGTCCATACGCCTATGTCGGTGACGAGTGCGTGGTGGGTGACGGGTGCATGATCGGAATGCGCGCCACGCTCGAGCGCAACGTGACGCTGGCGGCGGGCGTGACGATCGGCATCGGCTCGGTGATCGGTGGCGATCCGCAGGACCTGAAGTACCGCGGCGAACACACCACCGTGGAGATCGGAGAAAACACCGTCGTGCGCGAGTACGCAACGATCAATCGCGGTACCACACACTCGAAGATGACGAGTGTCGGCAGCGGCTCGTTTCTCATGTCCTACGTGCACCTGGCGCATGACTGCCGGATCGGGAATGGCGTGATCATCGGTAACGGCACACAGCTCGCCGGACACGTGACCATCGATGATCGAGCGATCGTGTCGGGACTCGTGGCGGTGCACCAGTTCGCGCGCATCGGGCGGCATTCGTTCGTGGGTGGCTGCTCTCGCGTTGCCAAGGACGTGCCGCCATACCTGAAGGCCGTTGGCAATCCGGTCAAGCTGTATGGCCTCAACTCGGTCGGCCTGCAGCGCAGCGGATTCGACGATGCGGTGGTGCGCGAATTGAAGCGTGCGTACCGGCTCGTGTTCCGCTCGGAGTTGAACGTGACCCAGGCGATGTCTCGCGCACGCGCCGAACTGCAGCCGCTGCCCGAGGTGACCGCATTCCTGACGTTCATCGAGGAAAGCGAGCGGGGGATCGGCTTCTGACCATTCGCATCGGAGTCGCGGGCGCCGGCGGGCTCGGTTTTCACCACGTACGCATCCTGCGCGACGTGCCCGGCATCGACTTTACCGGATTCCACGATGCGAATGTCGAACGCGCGGCCATCGTGGCTTCGGAACTCGGCGTGCCATCGCACGACTCGCTCGCATCACTGATCGCGGCCTCCGATGCGGTAAGCTGCGTCGTGCCGACCACCGCGCACCACGCCGTCGGCATGGCCATTCTCGCGGCGGGCAAGCATCTCTTCGTCGAGAAGCCGATCGCGGTGACGCTCGACGAAGCCGATGCGCTCGTGTCCGCCGCCGCCACGGCCGGCGTGATCCTGCAGGTCGGCCACGTGGAGCGCTTCAACCGTGCGGTGCGTGCTGCATGGCCGCACCTGGCCGATCCGCTCTTCGTGCAGAGTGACCGTCTGGCACCGTATACGCCGCGTGGCGCCGATGTGGCGGTGGTGTTGGATCTGATGATCCACGATATCGACCTCGTCACCACGATCGTCGGCAGTCCGGTGGTGGACGTGTCTGCTGTGGGCGTGCCGGTGCTGACCGACACAGTCGACATTGCGAATGCACGGCTCGAGTTCGCAAGCGGCGCGGTGGCGACGATCACGGCCAGCCGTGTTTCGCGTGACAAGACGCGCAAACTTCGCATCTTTCAGCGCAATGGTTACGTGTCGCTCGATCTCGGCACCGGTGACGGGATTTTCTTTCGCATGCGCGCCGACGTCGACCCCCGCGACTTCGCGGCGCAGGCCACGTCGCTGGAGCAGTTCGTCGAGCCGGTGCCACTCTTCGCGCCTGAAGGCGAGCCGCTGCGTCTCGAACTCGAGAGTTTCATCGCGGCGATCCGTGGTGAGCAGCCGGTGGTCGTGTCTGGCGCCGCAGGACGCGAAGCGCTGGCCACGGCGCTGCGCATCGTGACGGACATCGATCGCCACTCGATGCGCCTGCGCGGCGGGGCCCTGAGGCCTGCGTGACGGCCGACGAGGTAATGATCGTTGCCGGCGAGCCTTCGGGCGACATGCACGCCGCAGCAATGGTGCAGGCGCTCCGTGTGCGACGCCCGGAGTTGCACCTGGTCGGTGTCGGGGGCGGCCGGCTCGACGCCGAGGGCGTGGAACTCCTGGAGCGTGCCGAGCGGATCGCGGTGGTCGGGTTCGTCGAGGTGATCAAGCACCTGCCGATCCTGCGCACGCTGATGAACGCGCTGCGTGCGCGGCTCGACACGGGGCGCGTGAAGCTGCTGGTGCTGATCGACTATCCC
>JBBRGR010000396.1:0-2766 GCA_038223815.1 Gemmatimonadales bacterium | reverse complement strand
GGCCGGCTGGAGCAGGTCGGGGCGGGGCGAACGCGAGGCAGCGGCGGGGGACATCATGCGGCGAGGAACGTAGGAGCCGCTGGAGGAGGCGTCAACGCGAGCGACCCCGTGGCACCCGGCGGGGCAACCCGTCGTGCGGAGAAAGCTGGGGAATTATCTTCATGCAGTCTCGCCAGCATCTGTTGAGAAGTCATTCCCGACGTTGAACCCTGTTGCGGAGTTTCCTCCATGCGCCTCTCGATCGTCCGCTGTGCCGCCATCGCGGCCCTCCTCCCCGCTGCGCTGAGCGCCCAGTCCGCCAAGCAGGTGAAGGAGGCGGGTGCCCTGATCACGCCGGCCAAGGTGCTGCAGCGGATCTCGGTCATTGCCGACGACTCGATGGGCGGGCGCAACACGCCCAGCCCGGGTCTGGAGAAGACGGCGCAGTACCTCGCCGAAAGCTACACGGCGTGGGGCCTCACGCCGGCCGGCGACAACGGGACCTACTTCCAGCGCTATCCGATGGTCAAGAAGCGCGTCGATCCGGTGGCATCGTACTTCGAGACCAACGAGGGCGGCCAAGTCACCCGCTACGCCTTCGGGCCGCAGACCTATGGCAGCGGGACAACGGCAACGCCCGTGACCGGCGCCGCGGTGATTCTCGCCGGGAACGTCACGCCAGCCAACGTCGAGGGCTCCACGATCCTCAAGGGCGCCGTGGTGCTGGTGGTGGTGGACGCCACGAAGGCCGTCGCGTGGCGCAATGTCCTGCGCGCGCTGAATGCCAAGCAGCCCGCCGCCGTGATCCAGCTCACCAACCAGGATCCGGCACTCTTTGCCCTGCTGCAGGCCGCGTCCATGTCCGGACGCTTCACCGTCGAGACCCCGAATGCCCGGCCGACCGTTCCGACCGTGACCATCCATGAGGCTGCCTTCAACGCCGTCGGCGGTGCGAATCGCCCCGACTGGAACGCGATGCGCGCGTCGCCGACCGCCATCCTCCTGCAGGCACCGCCCGAGGTCTCGGCAACGGTCTACCTCGAGGACGAGGTGATGGAGCGGGTGATGGTGCCGAACGTGGTGGCGATGGTCGAGGGCAGCGATCCTGTGCTCAAGAAGGAGTTCGTGGTCTATACCTCGCACTTCGACCACGTCGGCACGGTGGGGGATGGCGTCGGTGGCTGCTCGGCACTCACCCGCCCCGATGGCACGGTGGACAGCATCTGCAACGGCGCGGACGACGACGGCTCCGGCACGACCGGCTTGATGATGGTCGCTGAAGCATGGGCCAAGCTGAAGGTGAAGCCGAAGCGGTCGATGATCATCCTCAACGTCTCCGGCGAGGAGAAAGGCCTGCTCGGCTCGGCCTGGTACGCCGAGCATCCGACCGTCCCGGCCGCGCAGATCATCGCCAGCGTGAATTTCGACATGATCGGCCGCAATGCCACCGACTCGATCGTCGTGATCGGGAAGGAGCACTCGAACATGGGACAGACGCTCGCGGCGGTCCAGGGGCGCCACCCGGAGCTCAAGCTCACGGCGGCCGATGACATCTGGCCCGAGGAGGGCTTCTACAGCCGCTCTGACCACTTCAACTTCGCCCGCAAGGGCGTGCCCGTGCTCTTCTTCTTCAACGGCGTGCATCCCCAATACCACCGGGCGAACGACGAGGTGCCCCTCATCGACACCAGCAAGCTCGCGCGCGTGGCACAGCTCGGCTTCTACTTCGGCGTGGACATCGCGAGCACCCCGGTACGTCCGACGTGGAACCCCGACAGCTACCAGCTGATCGTGGTCGAGCAGAAGGTGCCGCCCGTGACGCGGCGGCCGACCCCGTGAGCGGTTCGCTGGACGAGTTCACGGCCTTCCGCACGAAGATGAACGACGTCATCCTCGGCGCCGGCAACCTGACCATCAATCGCTTCTTCGCACTCGACCACCGGGCCTACGCGCCCGGTGCGCTCGGGACGAAGCAGAAAGAGATGCTCGGGCTGGTGGCATCGATGGTGCTGCGCTGCGACGACTGCATCACCTACCACGTGGTGCGTTGCCACGAGGAAGGCGTCAGTCGCGACGAATTCCTCGAGATCTTCTCGGTGGGACTGGTGGTGGGCGGCAGCATCGTGATTCCGCATCTCAGGCGGGCGATGGAGAAGCTGGAAGCACTTTTGTAACGCACGACTCCGATGACCGATCATCGAGGATCGATCATCGGCTGTTATCCCTCCGCCGCCACCACCTTCCCTGGCCGCGTCAGCAACACCCCTCCCACAATCAAGGCGCCACCGAGCAGGTGAATCATGCCAGGACGCTCGCCGAGGCCGACCATGGCGATCGCCGTGGCAACCAGGGGCACGAGGGTGTTGAATGCCACGGTGCGAGCCGCGCCGAGTTCGGCGACGCCGCGGTTCCAGAGGATGTAGGCGGCGACGAGCGAGAGCAGCGCGGCGTAGAGCATGCCCCCCCATCCGGCCCATGAGACGCCGCTCCACTCGGTCCGCAGGAGTTGTGGGATACCAAGCAGCACCAGCCCGGGGGTACCGGTGTACATCGTCCACGCGGTGAGGCGGAGCGGCGAGATGGGGATCCGCCAATGGCGCAGGAGCAGCGTGTAGGCGGCCCAGGTGAGGATCGCCCCGAGGAGCATGAGGTCACCGGTCCCGACGCCCTCGCCGATCGAGCCGCCCCGGGCGAGCACCACGATGACCACCCCGACGGTGGCGAGGGCGACCGCGAGGCGTTGCCGGACGGTGGTCGCCTCCAACCCCAGCGCCCAGGAGGCAAGGA
>JBBRGR010000395.1:0-2770 GCA_038223815.1 Gemmatimonadales bacterium | reverse complement strand
GTTCGCACCTGGCAGGGTACGGATGCCCTTCCGTCTGTCCTTCGACTCGAGTTGGGGGAGGAAGGCGGCAGTTTCATCGCGCCGTTCTTCCGATCGACCCGATCGCTGAGCGGGACGCCAACCTTGCGCATCACTTTCCGGCGCACCTTCGCCTTCGAGGGGTTCTGATGATGCACCGCCGGTTCACGCTGCTGCTGGTCACCTTCGCGGTGCTCGCGCCTCCGCTCGCGGCGCAGGCGTCCCAGTTTGGTGTGCGCGGGCTCGGGCTCCCTGGCCGCTCCGCTTCGGCCCGCGCGATCGCCACGGGTGGGGCACTCGGCCTCTTCGACGGCGAGTCGAGCCTCAATCCCGCCTCGCTCGCCTCGCTCCCCATGACCACTGCGGTCTTCACGGCGGCGAACAGCTTCCGCAACAGCACCAACCCCGCCGGGACGGTAAGCAACCGCGACTCGCGATTCCCCCAGATGCTCGTCGGCGGCCCGATCCCGCGCTCGCGTCTGGCGGTCGCCGTGTCCTATTCACTCTTCGCGGATCGCGACTTCCAGCTCGTCTCGACCGGCATCGCATCGCCGCGCGGCGTGCCGATCGCGGTGACCGACACGCTCACCGCTCGCGGCGGCATCGCGGACCTGCGGGTTGCCACCGCCTGGGCGGTGACGCCAGAGTTCGTCGTGGGTGGGGCAGTCCACTTTCTGACCGGCTCCAACCGGATGTCCACGCGCCGGGTCTGGGGCGACCCGGACTATGCCGCGCTCGAGGAAAGGGCGGAGCTTTCCTACCACTCGGTCGGCTTCTCGGCAGGCGTCCTCTTTCGTCCCTCCTCGCGTCTTGATCTCGCCGCGACCATCCGTCGCGACGGGACGCTGCAGGTCGAACGCGATTCGACGCCGAGCAACCGGATCACGATGCCGATGACCGTCAGCGGCGCCGCCCGATTCCACGTCACGCGATCGCTCGACGTCGCCGGTCAGGCCTCATTCCGCAACTGGTCGAAGTCCGATGCAGGGCTGGTCGGCGCCGGGGCGGTGGGTGCGCGCGACACCAAGGAGTTCTCGGGCGGCATCGAGCTCTTCCGGGATTCGCGCCGGCCGAGCAACAAGCCGCTCCGACTCGGTGTCCGCTACGCCGACCTGCCATTCCTTCTCGATGCCGTCGGGCAGCCAAGTGAGTTCGGCGTCTCGGTCGGGACCGGAGTGCGCTTTGCGCGCGACCTTGGCGGGCTCGACCTCGCCGTCGAGCGGGTCCAGCGGAAGCAGGGCGCCGGGTACAAGGAATCGGCGTGGCAGGTGACGTTGGGTGTCTCCGTGCGCCCGGGCACCTGAGGCATCTCGCCATGACCAAACGTGTCTGGATCGAGACGTACGGCTGCCAGATGAACGTGGCGGATACCGAGCTGATGTTCGGAGTACTTGCCCGCGAGGGGTACTCCCAGGCGACCGAGCCCGAAGGCGCCGATGTGATGCTCGTCAACACCTGTGCCGTCCGTGACAATGCAGAGCAGCGGGTGATTGGTCGCGTTGGCGAACTGCAGCGCCACAAGCACCCGGGGGTGATTCTTGGCGTGGTGGGCTGCATGGCGCAGCGCCTCGGACCGATCCTTCTGGAACAGGTGCCCGCCGTCGACCTCGTGGTCGGGCCGGATGCCTACCGGAACCTGCCGGAGCTGCTGAGCCATGCGGCGGCCGGGCAGCGGCGGGCGGATGTCGAGTACCGCGGCTGGGAGCACTACGAGGACATTCCCCAGTTGCACGCGCCCGGGCCGACGGCCTACGTGACGGTGCAGCGGGGCTGTGACTACCGCTGCACCTTCTGCATCGTGCCGACCACGCGTGGCGCGGAACGGAGCCGGCAGCTGGGCGACGTGGTCGCCGAAGTCGAGCGCCTGGCGGCTGACGGGGTGTCGGAGGTGACCCTCCTCGGTCAAACCGTCAACTCGTACCACGACGGGACGCGCGACTTTGCCGATCTGCTGCGGGCGGTGGGTGCGGTCGCCGGCATTCGCCGACTGCGCTTCACGTCGCCGTACCCGACCGATTTCACGGCGCGGGTGATCGAGGCAATGGCGACGACGCCGGCCGTCTGCGAGCATGTGCACCTGCCGGTGCAGAGCGGCTCGAACGTCACGCTCAAGCGGATGCTGCGACGCTACACCAGGGAGCGGTACCTCGAGGTCGTGGCGGAATTGCGGGCCGCGATGCCGAGGATGACCATCTCGACCGATATCATCGTCGGCTTTCCGGGGGAGCGTGAGGAAGATTTCGCCGAGACGCTCTCGATCGTGGAGGCGGCGGCATTCGATGATGCCTACACCTTCAAGTACTCCGTGCGGGATGGCACGCCGGCGGTGAAGTTGAAGGACCACGTGCCGGATGATGTGGCCTCGGAACGACTCGACCGGTTGATTGGCGTGGCGCGCGCCCAGACGCGGCGGCGCAACGCGGGGCGGGTCGGCGAGTTCCACGAAGTGCTGGTCGAGCGGCCGGCCAAGCGCGGCGACCTGTTGCTCGGTCGGACGCGGCAGAATCTGATGGTGCTGGTGGACCTCCCTCCCGATGCGATCGGGACGTACCACTCGGTACGACTCACTGGAACGACGGGCTCCACCTTCATGGGGGTTCCCGCGCAACCTGCTCTGGCGGTGCTATGATCCTCAATGTGATGGAACACCATGTGCATGAGGCCTACGACCGTCTCAAGGGCATGGTTGACGGGTTCCTTGATTCGCCGGCCCACCGCGAGGACGTGGTCGTGTACGCCCTGAACCGGCTCC
>JBBRGR010000394.1:0-2771 GCA_038223815.1 Gemmatimonadales bacterium | reverse complement strand
ATGAACGTGGCCCCTGGCGGAGCGAAGTCCGCGTCTGGGGCCTCACGCGCTCGCTGGAGAATCCACTCGCTGCGCCGGCACCAGCACCGACCACGGCCAGCGAAGGGCTCTGGGTCGGGATCGAACGCCGCGGCCAGGGCGCCCGTGCCAGCACCACGCGACGCCTGGGCGCGCATCACGTCACGGCAGGGGTGGATCTGCAATCGAGTCGAGATGATCGGATCAACCGACGCCACCGTGCCGGCGATCCCTTCGGTGCGGTTCTGCTGGACCAGCGGGAGACGGTGCGGGAACTCGGTCTCTTCGCCCAAATGGTACTGCCGCGCGGGCCGTGGGAACTTCGGAGCGGAATCCGATGGGACCGCACCGCGTTCGATGTTGCCGATGGCCTCGGCAGCGGGAGCGGGCGTCGCACCATGGCCGCCGTGAGTGGGAATCTTTCGCTGGCGCGCGTGCTCGGTCGGGCCACCAGCTGGGCCTCGGTGGCGACCGCGTTCGAGACCCCGACCACGACCGAGCTCGCCAATCAACCCGATGGGCGCACCGGCCTCAACCGGACGCTCGAGCCGCAGCGGAGCATCTCGCTCGAAGTCGGGTTGCGGAGCCCCCTGCCCTTCGGGCAGATCGAGGCCGCGATCTGGACCACCTCAACGCGTGACGCCATCACACCCTTCCAGGAAGTCGGCGGCCGGTCGTACTTCGTCAACGCCGGCCGCACGCGCACGCGGGGCGTGGAGGCGGCAGGACAGGTGATCCTGAGTGGCGACCTCGTGGCGCTCGCCACCGTGACGGTGACCGACGCCACCTTTCGCGACTATGTGATCAACGCCGTGCGTCTGGATGGGCGCCGCGTCGCCGGAATTCCCCGTGTCGTGGCCCGCGTCGGCGTCCGCGGCGCCATCGGGCGGCTCGGCCTCGACGTGGACCACGCCTTCGCCAGCAGCCAGTTCGCGGACGATGCCAATACCCTCACCGCGGCTGGCTGGGGTGTGGGCATCACGGGAATGCGCGCGCGATGGATCCCGGCCGAGGGCGGAACGCTCGCCCCTTTCGTGGCGATCCAGAATCTCCTCGATCGGCAGGTGATCGGCTCAGTGACCGTCAATGGCGGCTTCGGCCGAGTCTTTGAACCATCGGCCGGGCGAATCGTCACTGCCGGCGGCACGTTCCGCTTCTAGCGGAAGGCGAACGGCGAACGGCGAACGGCGAACGACTCCCGACCGACCACGAGCGACCCGCGACTCTCACAACACCGACACCGGATCCCGATCCAGCGCCAGCCGCACATCCCCGCGCATCGCGCCGAGCCGTGGTGCCAGGGCGCGCACCATGCCGCCGAGCACGGCGGCGTCTCCCTTCAGCAACAGATGGTGGCGCCAGCGCCTGGTGATCCGCTCGATCGGACAGGGTGCTGGTCCGAGCACCGTGACGGCGAGCTGATGTCTGGTGATCAAGGCATCACACCACGTCGCGAGCGCAGTGATCCGCTCGGCCACGTGGCCGCCATCCTCACCACTGGCGACGATGCGGACCAGCGCCGTGGTGGGCGGGTACGGCGGGGCACGGCGCGCCTCAAGTTCCGCGACGAGGAAGCCCTCGGCATCGTGGTGTGCGGCAAAGCCAAGCGCCGGATGACCGGGGTGTCGGGTCTGCACGAGGACAGTCCCGCCTTTCGGCCCGCGTCCCGCTCGCCCGGCGACCTGGGCGATCAGCTGGAAGGTGCGTTCGGCCGCGCGAAAATCGGGGAGGTGCAGCGCGGTGTCGGCATCGACCACGCCGACCAGCGTCACGTTGGGAAAGTCGATTCCCTTCGCGATCATCTGCGTCCCGATGAGCACGTCCACGTCACCATTCCCGACCTTCTCGAGAATGCGGTGGTGCCCCCACTTGCTGGCGGTGGTGTCGAGGTCCATGCGGGCGATACGGGCAGCGGGAAATCGTTCGGCGATCAGGCGCTCGACCTGCTGCGTCCCGGCGCCGAGGTGGCGCGTGGTCGTCCCGAGACAGCCTGGGCAGGTCGTCGGAATCGCAGCGCGATAGTCGCAGTAGTGGCAGCGGAGCTCCTCCGGGTGCCGGTGCACGGTGAGGGATATGCTGCAATTGGGGCACTCGACGACTTCGCCGCACCTGGTGCACTGCACAAAGGCCGCCCAACCACGACGATTGAGCAGCAGCAGCACCTGCTCCTGCCGTGCGAGGGTCGCGGTGACGGCGTCGTCGAGCACGGCGCTCCACGGCACACCGGTGGGGTGGGCCACCATCGGTGTCGTGGTGAGATCCACCAGGGTCACCGGGGGCATCGGCCGTTCCCCGATCCGCGCCGGCAGCCGCACGACATGGTCCGGGGCGAGGCGTGCCCAGCTCTCGGTCGCCGGCGTCGCCGAGCCGAGGATCAGCGCCGCGCCCTCGAGCCGGGCGCGCCACGTCGCGATCTCCCGCGCATGGTAGCGCGGGGTCTCGCCGTTCTTGTAACTCGCTTCGTGTTCTTCGTCGATGACGATCACGCCGAGGCGCTGCACCGGCGCGAAGACCGCAGATCGGGCACCGACCGCGACACGGCGCTCGCCGCGACGCAGGGCGCGCCACGCATCTGCCCGCTCGCCATCACTCAGCCCACTGTGCAACACGGCGACTTCATCGCCGAAGGCCCCGCGGAGTCGCGCGACCGTCTGCGGCGTGAGCGCGATCTCGGGCACGAGGAGGATCGCCCCGCGGCCGCGCTCCAGCGCGGCGCGCACCAGCTCGAGGTACACGAGGGTCTTGCCCGACCC
>JBBRGR010000393.1:0-2773 GCA_038223815.1 Gemmatimonadales bacterium | reverse complement strand
CCCAACATCTTCCGTCCGACGGTCCCGCGTGCGGGCTCTACCCCGGCGGAGACGACCGACGGGATGCTCCTGACCCGCGTCGCGGTCAACGGGGTGCAGGCGGATCTCGCGACATCGGCGGCGGGCGGTGGTCGCGGCGGGCGGGGCGGGGCGGGGGGGGCAGCGACGCTGTCCGTGAGCGGGCTGACGCTGACCAACGCACGCGTCTCGCTCCCGACCCCGATCCCGGCCAAAGGCACCGCGACCCTCGAGATCGAGTGGAACCACAAGTTGCCCGGCGGCCCCGGGGGTGTCGGGCACCGGATGACCCAGCGCTGGGCAGACACCCTCTTTCAGCCGACCCAGTGGTACCCGCGCGTCGGCAAGTATGACGATCTCCGGGGCTGGGACACCGAGCCCTATCTCGGGCCGTCGGAGTTCTACAACAACTTCGGCCGCTTCGATGTGTCGATCGATGTCCCGGCGGGCTGGATCGTGAGTGGTACGGGTGTCCTCCAGAACGGCGAGCAGGTGTTGACGCCCACGACCCGCGCACGACTCGCCCGCGTCCTCGAGAGCGATTCCATCGTGACGATCGTCGGGCCCGAGGACGCGGGGCCGGGGCGGGCGACGGCCGCTGGCGATCGGCTCGTCTGGCGCTTCGTGGCCGACACCGTGAACGACTTTGCCTGGGCCACGGCGAAGCAATTTGTCTGGAAGGCAACGCGCGCCACCATCCCCAATCGTGGCACCGTGCCGATCCACATGGTGTTCCTCCCCGGCAACGCGTGGCTCTTCGCGCGCGCCGGCGAGATCACGCGTCACGCGCTCGAGTTCTATTCGAAGCTCTGGATGCCCTATGAGTTTCCGCAGATGACCCTGCAGGATGGGCCGAGCGCGGGGATGGAGTATCCGATGGTGATCAACTCCAATCAGGGTGCGGCGGACCACGAGACGGCGCACCAATGGTGGCCGATGCTGGTCGGCACCAACGAGACGCAGTACGGCTGGATGGATGAGGGATTCAATCAGTACATGAACATCCTCTCCGGCGCCGATGCCGCCGGGCGTCCCGCGGCACTTGGTCGCCTCGGCCAGAGCTATGGCGGCATCAGTGGAGACGAACGCGAGCCACCGATGATGTGGAGTGCAAACAACGGTGGCCCGATGTACGGATTCCAGACCTACCAGAAGGCGCCGCTGATGCTCTCGATGCTCGGTGGCATCGTGGGCGACTCGGCCGTGCAGCGCGCGATGAGCGAGTATGCGCAGGCGTGGCGCTTCAAGCATCCCTCACCGTGGGACTACATGTTCTTCATGAACACTGCCCTCAAGCGCGACCTCGGCTGGTTCTGGTACTCCTGGCTGTTCACGACGGAGTCGGTGGATGGCTCCATCCAGTCCGTGGTCAACGCCGGGATCCGCACCAGCGTCACGGTGCGGCAGGATGGCGCGATGCCTTCGCCCGTGGTGCTCAGGGTCGAGTTCGCCCCAACCGGGCCGGCGATCCGTCCCATGCGGAACACGGTGATGACCGACAGCGCCACGGCGCTGGTGACCTACCCGGTCGACGTCTGGTTTGCCGGGAGCAGGACGTTCAGGGCCGATCTGGTCTTCGGTGGCCGGAAGGTGACCAAGGTGACGCTCGATCCTGATGGCCGCTTCCCGGACCGGAACGTGGCAGACAACGTCTGGCCGAGGACCGGCGGGGCTTCTGGCTCGGGGGCCGAGGCCAGCCAGCGTCCCTTGTTGGAACGCTCGTACTAGACCGTCTCCGCGTGATTGGCAGTCGGGGTCGGGGGCCGTTGGCCTCCGACCCCGAACGGCGCATGGTGCCTTGACCCAACCCCTTATCAGCCGCTAGCTTTGGGGTCTGTCTCCGAAGTGGCCTTTTTGTCCGGTGCCCAGGAATTGTCAGGAATGAAGACGTACACGCAGAAGCAAAGCGAGCTCCAGCACGACTGGTTCGTGGTTGACGCGACCGACATCCCGCTCGGCCGTCTGGCCAGCCACGTTGCTCAACTCATTCGCGGCAAGCACAAGCCGACCTTCACGCCGCATATGGACGGCGGGGACTTCGTCATCGTGACGAACGCCTCCAAGGTGCGGCTGACGGGGCGCAAGGCCTCGCAGAAGACCTACTTCCGGCATACCGGGTACATGGGTCACGATCGCCACACGGTGGCGCAGGATCTTCTCGCCAAGCATCCGGATCGGGTGATCGAGAAGGCCGTCTTCGGCATGCTGCCGAAGAACTCGCTGGCCAAGCAGAAGCTGCGCACCAAGCTGAAGGTGTACGGCGGCGCCGAGCATCCGCATGAGGCGCAGCAGCCGAAGACGTTCTCCATCGACACCGCGAAGGCCAACTGATGAGCGAGACCCCGGAACTCCGCTGGCAGGCCACCGGCCGCCGCAAGACGAGCGTCGCCCGCGTCTATCTCACGCCGGGCACCGGCAAGTGGGATGTGAACGGTCGGACCCTCGGTGACTACTTCCCGCGTCCGTCGCTGGTGCAGCACATCCAGCAGTCGTTCAACGCGACCGACTCGCTCGGTGCGTACGACGTCAAGGCGCACGTGGATGGCGGCGGCGTCAGTGGGCAGGCGGGTGCGATGCGCCACGCGATCGCCCGCGCGCTGTGCAAGATCGACGAGCTCAACCGCCCGAAGCTGCGCACCGCAGGTCTGCTGACCCGCGACCCGCGCGCCGTCGAGCGGAAGAAGCCTGGCCAGCCGGGCGCCCGCAAGAAGTTCCAGTTCAGCAAGCGGTAGGATCGTCGGAGCGAGGCATGCCT
>JBBRGR010000392.1:0-2774 GCA_038223815.1 Gemmatimonadales bacterium | reverse complement strand
ACCGGGTAGTGGTCGCTCGCCTCGCCGGCCGCGCGGATCACCTCGCACCGCTCGACCTGCCACGCCAGGCCGGGGCGCAGCAGCACCTGGTCGATCGGCCAGCCGTCATCGGTCGAGCGGCGCCGCTCGGCGCCGACCGGGATACCCCCCGCGGCGAAGGCATCGGTCCAGCCGGCGAACGGCGCCATGGCCGGTTGGTCGAGGGGGCTGTTGAGGTCGCCGAGCAGCAGGTCGACCCCTGAGGCCGCCAGCGCCCGCGCCTGCAGGAGCCGCTCCCCCGAACCGACGTGCGAGAGATGCGCGCTCGCGACGCGCAGCCCCCCGACGGTGGCCAGCACCGCGCAACGTGGCTCGCGCGTGGTGGCCGGGGCCTCTCTCCACCTCACGCCGGCCCAGCGGTGATCGGCCTCCGCATCCTCGATCAACTCGGCATCGTCCGCCCGCGGCAGCGCCAGGACCCGCCCCTCGGCCATCTCCCCGCGCGCGAGCAGCGCGTTGCCGAAGAGGCCCGCTCCGCGGACCCCGTCGGGCTCGTCGGCAATCCAGGTCCGCACCGCACCGTACCGATGTGCCATCCCGGTCAGGCGCGACAGCTCCGCCGCCTGGTCCAGCACCTCGCCGTCGAGCGCCAAAACGGCCACCTCCTGGAGCGCGACGATGTCCGCACGGAGCTCGAGGATGACCGCCGCGATCCGCTCCAGGCGGGCAGGGTCGCAGCGTCGCCACCATCGATCAGGGAATGGCCCCGGACCGATTGCCGCGCGTACGTTGAAGGTCGCGACCCGGAGGCCGCGACCTTCTGTGAGAGGAGCCGGACTCACAAGCCGCGGATCACTTCACCGAGCCGGCCAGGAGGCCCTGGACGAAGAATCGCTGGAGGCTGAAGAAGACGATGAGCGGCACGACCATGACGAGGAACGACGCCGCCGCCAGGAGGTACCACTCGCTGGCGTAGGTGCCGAGCAGCTTGGTGATCTGCACGGTCATCGGCTGTCCGTCGCGTGGAGCGAAGACGAGCGCCATGAGCAGGTCATTCCAGGTCCACAGGAACTGGAAGATGGCGTAGCTCGCCAGTGCGGGCACCGAGAGCGGAATGACGATGCGTCGGAAGATGTCGACATTGCCCGCCCCATCGATGCGCGCCGCCTCGATGAGGTCCTTGGGCAGGGTGATGAAGAAGTTGCGCAGCAGAAAGATCCCGAACGGCAGCGCGAAGGCCGTGTGGACGAGCCAGATCGGCAGGAACGACCCGCCGGTCCCGGTCTGCCGGATCAGCTGCGAGAGCGGGATGAACGTCATCTGCGCCGGGATGAGCAGCATGGCGATGACGCCCAGGAAGAGGGTCTCGCGGAAGGGGAACTTGACCCAGGCGAAACCGTAGGCCGCCATCGAGGCGATCAGCAGCGGCAGGATGGTCGCGGGAATGACGATCGAGACGCTGTTGATGAACGCCGACAGCATGTTCTGCTGGTCCAGGACCGCCTGGTAGTTGGCGATGGTGAAGTCGATGTTGCCGCCGAACACGGTCCACCAGCCGCTCGCCTGGATCTCGCTGCGCGGCCGCACCGAGGTGATGAGCAGCCCGACGGTCGGGAGCAGCCAGACGAGGGCCACCACCGCCAGTGCGATGTGCACCGGGGCCTTGTTGACGATCCGCATCACCCGCTCGGAGAACGTACGGGGCGGCGCGAGGACGGGGGCGTCGAGCGCAGTCATTGCACCACCTTCTCGGCGCGGAAGCGCCGGACGTTATAGATCATCACCGGCAGCAGGACGACGAGCATGACCACCGCCACGGCGGCGCCGTAGTCGAAGTTGCGCGACGCGAGCGCCTCCTGGTACATCGTGAAGGCGATGGTGCGGCTCGACGAGCCGGGACCGCCCCTGGTCATCACGAAGATCAGGTCGAACAGCTTGACCACGTTGATGATCAACGTCACCGCCACCACGCTGATGGGCAGCGAAAGCATCGGCACCAGGATGCGCCAGAAGATCTGGCTCTCGCGTGCGCCGTCCACGCGTGCCGCCTCCAGGATCTCGGTGCTGATGCCCTTCAGCGCGGCAGAGAGGATGACGGTCGCGAATCCGACCGATCCCCAGATGCCCGCGATGATCAGCGAGGTGTTGACCCACGTCGCGCTGCCGAGCCACGAGATGGGATCGATGTTGAAGACGCCGAGGCCCGCGTTGAGCAGGCCGGTCTTGGGCTGCTGGAAGTAGACGAAGCGCCAGATGACGCCGAGCGCCGTGGCCGCGATCGCCTGGGGCAGGAAGACGATGGCCTTGATGAACGCCTCATACCGCACGCGGGCCGCCATGACCGCGATGAGGAGGCCGAAGAAGACGCAGCCCCCGGTGTAGAAGATCACCCACAGCACGTTGTTCCAGAAGGCGCCGGAGGGCGGGAAGCTGCGGACGTCGAAGAAGTTGGGGTCGCGGGTGAAGAGCCGGATGTAGTTGTCCAGCCCGTTATCGAAGCTGAGGATGATGGTGCTGATGGTGGGGTAGAGCAGGAAGATCCCGAGGAGAATCACCGCCGGCGCCACGAAGAGGCTGGCCGTCCAGCTGACTCCATCAGTCATCTTCGGGAAGCCGCTGCCTCGTTCGAGGGGTTTGGCCGCCACGCTGGCATCTGACATCGCGCGCTCCGCTCTCGTCGGGGTGTGGAGAGGGGGGGGGGGGGCGGCCGCCCCCCCAAAAAGGCGGGAGAACAGCGGGGGAGGACGCCCCCCGGCCGCCCCAACCGGGGGGGGAGAGAGGGCGCCGGCCACACA
>JBBRGR010000391.1:0-2793 GCA_038223815.1 Gemmatimonadales bacterium | reverse complement strand
ATGCGCGCGAGGTCCTGGACGTGCGGCTCGGAGGCGGCGGTGTGGATCACGGTGGCGCCGGGGGTCAGAGCGGCGGCCATGAGCGCGTTCTCCGTGGCCATGACGGAGGGCTCGTCCATGAAGAAGTCGCACGCCTTGAGGCCGCTCGGCGCGGTGAGCCGGTAGCCGAAGGCGCGCTCGTTGACGACCTTCGTGCCGAGCGCGCGGAATGCGTCGAGATGCGGATCGAGCCGGCGGCGGCCGATCACGTCGCCGCCGGGATTCGGCATGTCGACGCGCCGGAAGCGGGCGAGCAGCGGGCCGGCGATCAGGAAGCTGGCGCGGATCTTGTCGGCCCAGTTGGTGTCGACGGCCAGCGGGTCGATGCTGTGCGCGCGCAGCTCGACGACGTTCTCCTCGCGCCAGTTCACCTCGACGCCGAGACCCTTGAGCAGATTCAGCATCGCGTCGACGTCGCGGATGCGCGGCACGTTGCGCACGGTCACTTGGTCCTCCGTGAGCAGGCTCGCGGCGAGTGCCGGGAGGGCTGCATTCTTGTTACCGGCGGGCACGATGCTCCCGGAGAGCGGGGCCCCGCCTTCGATGACGAACTTCTCCATGCGGGAGGCCATCCTGTCGGGGGTCGTCGACGGCGCGGAGAGCGTAGCGAAGGGCATCTCTGCAGGGGGATTTCTAGGTTTCACGGGCGGCCCCTGCCCCGCGGGTGCCAGAGGCGCCTCCCGCGGCACCCGCCCGGCTCACCGCCCCATCCGGCCTCGGCTAGGTTTCCGAGCATGGAAGTGACCCGCGACGAAGCGTGGCGCCTGTTCTGCGAGTGGACCGAGTCCGAATCGCTGCGCAAGCACGTCCTGGGCGTGGAGGCCGCGATGGTCGGCTACGCGCGCGAGCGGGGCGAGGACGAGGAGTTCTGGGCCGCGACCGGCATCCTGCACGACCTCGACTACGAGAAGTACCCCGATCTCGAGACCGGCCACCCGCGCTATGCGATCGAGGAGCTGCGGCGGCTGGGCTATCCCGAGGAGATGGTGGACGCGATCGCCGGGCACGCCGTGTATCTGGGCGTACCGCGCGAGACCGATCTGGCGAAGACGCTGTTCGCCGTCGACGAGCTGTCCGGCTTCATTGCCGCGTGCGCACTGGTGCGACCGACCGGCATCCACGGAATGACACCCAAGTCGGTCAAGAAGAAGCTGAAGACGCCTGCGTTCGCGGCGGGAGTGAACCGCGACGAGGTCCGGCAGGGCGCCGAGGAGCTCGGTGTGGACTTCGACGAGCACATCACGCAAGTGATCGCCGCGCTGGAGGAGCGCTCGGCGGAGCTTGGGCTGGACAAGGGCGCCGGCGCCTAGCGATCTCGGCGGGACTCCGCCTTCACACCAGGGCGCGGCCGGCGCTGCCCTACCTCCAGCGGCCGCCGGCCTTCGCCCAGTCCGCGGCATGGTCGACCGAGCAGAAGGCATCCGGGATGCGGTGCTCGCCGCGATGGCGGATCAGCGTGCCGCAGTAGGCGCAGGTTTCGAGCGTCTCGTCGGGCTCGGTGGTGTGACCTGGCGGTCCGCCAGCCAGTGCGCGCCGTGGAGCGCCCACGGCACGACGTGCTCCAGCCGGCAGAACACGGCCAACCGCTCGCCGGGCGCCTCGGTGAGTCGGAAGCCGTCGTCGCGGTCGACGCGGACGCCGCACCACGTGCAACGCTGCGCCTCCCCGGATGTCGCTTCACCTCGGCCCACGGCTATCGTCTCCGGCATGGCCGACGACGTTCGCATTATCGTCATGGAGGGCGACGAGACGGGACAGGAGCTGCTCGAGCAGGCGGTCCGCGCACTCGACCCGTCCGTGACCCAGGTCGACGTGCAGCTCGAGCACTACGACCTGTCGCTCGAAAACCGCCGCAAGACGAATAACGAAGTGGTCGAGAAGGCCGCCCACGCGATGGCCGAGGCGGGTTTCGGGCTCAAGGCAGCGACGATCACACCCGAGGGCGCCGACGACGTCGGCAGCCCCAATCGCATCCTCCGCGAGGAGATCGACGGCAAGGTGATCATCCGCACCGGCCGCCGGATCCCGGGCGTGACGCCGGTTGCTGGTGTGCACTATCCGATTTCGGTGGTCCGGATGGCGGTCGGGGACGCATACGGCGCCAAGCAGTGGCGCGAGCAGACCGAGGACGGCGATGAGATCGCGTTGCGAGTGGAGCGGATCTCGCGCGAGGTGTGCACCGCGGTGGCCGAGCACAGCTTCCGGACCGCGAAGAAGATTCACGGGCGCGTGTACGGCGGCCCGAAGTGGACTGTGAGCCCGACCTACGAGGGGATGCTGAAAGAGGAGCTCGACGCCGCGGCCGAGCGCCACTCCGAGGTGCCCCACCAGCCGGTGCTGATCGACGCGACGTACGCGGGACTCGTCTCGGGCGCCGCCGACGCCCCGCTCGTGATTCCCGCGCTGAACCGTGATGGCGACTGCCTGTCGGACATGGTGCTGCCGCTATTCGGCTCGATCGCCGGCGCCGAGTCGGTGCTGCTGTCGCTTGACAGCGACTTCGAGGTCCGCACCGTGATGGCGGAGGCGCCGCACGGCACCGCGCCCGGGCTCGTCGGCAAGAACGTCGCGAACCCGATGGCGATGCTGCTGGCAGCCGCGGCGCTGCTCCACTACATCGCCGACCAGGGCAAGCCCGAGGCAGACCTGGCCTCGCGCGCGATGTACGAGGCCGTGCTGGAAGCGACCGCCACCGGGGTACGCACCTTCGACCTCGGCGGCACAGCGAGCACCTCTGAGTTCACCGACGAGGTG
>JBBRGR010000390.1:0-2796 GCA_038223815.1 Gemmatimonadales bacterium | reverse complement strand
GTCGAGCTGGAGGAGAGCGACACCGACGTGATGCCCGGCCCGGTCGATAGACCTGTGTCCGGCTCACGCCCGCAGGCAGACGTGAGAGCCAGGGCGGCAAGGGTGAGGCGCTGCATCGCGCTCAGTCTAGCCCGAGCACGGCCAGGCGTCACCCGGACATCGCCATACCGCGCGAACGCGGCCAAAGAGAAGCACGATGCGAACAGGCACGCCCTACTGGACGCCCGCGAACCCGGCGAAAGGGCCCTGCCGATGCGACCACCGCCCGCTCCTCGCCGATCACGGAGCCGGGGTCACTGCCGGCCCCGAGGGACTGATCGCGCCGACGTAGAACGCCCCGTCGAAGCCGCGCATCGTCCGCTCGAAAAGTTCGACCCGCGGAGGGCCTGGATCCGGCGTGCCTGCGGCCTCATGCGGGCCGCACTTGTCGGTGCAGACCCAGGCTTGGCCACCCGAGTGCTTCATGGCCAGTGAGACAATGTGATGAGGCGCCGTGAGGTTGGCGAAATGCACGGCCATCGGCACGAACGCGGCGTCGGGCTCGCGGCTCGCATGCACGCCGCCGGTCACCACCACGAGCAGCGCTCGAGGGTCGTTCTGACGTAGGGTGGCTAGTCGTTGCGCCATTTCGGCGTCCCGCACGTCAGGCGGGACATCAGTATCGAATGCGACGACGCTCACCGCCGCTCCGCGCTCTCGCCAGCGGCGGGCCGAATCGAGGAGCGATACCATCGCCTCGCTACGTCTGCCGTCCTGCATCGGGAAGTCCCAAAAATCGCCCCGTAGCAGGTCGGTGCGGGCCTTCGCGTCTCCGCTGGATGCGAGGAATGCATCAATTTGAGCCTGCTCGGTGTATGGCACCTCGAGCGCCAAAACCGTCGCCGTCGTCCGCGCGGCGTCGCAGACGAGGCTTGCAGCGAACGCCGGCACCTCGCGTGTGCCGTGCAACTCGCCGAGGATCAACGTCGTTCCCGCGACCGTCAGCCCCGGCGGCGTTGCCACGGTGCTTGGGCAGTCACCAGGCGCCGATGTCGTCGGCGCATGGCGGCAGCCGGAGACAAGCGCTAGTCCGGCGAGAAGCGGAAGAAGGAGTGATCGGCCACGCACCGAGCGACAATAGCGCGAGAACGCCCGCCGAACAACGGGGACTCAGCGGGCCATCCAGTGTGACTTGACGGGCGAGGAGGCTCGCGCGCGCTCGAGTACCCCGTTCTGGAAGGGAGCCATCATTCTGTCGAGCTCGGCCTCGCAGAACGGGTCGCCCTCCAGGTCCGCCTCGGAGACGTGGCCGCACCACAAAAGGCGCGCGAGTGCCTCCGAGATGCGGTGCGCCGCGCCACTCTCGACGTATAGCCATTGTCCGCTGGGGTTGACCTCGAGGAATACCCAGCGGCCGTCGTCGCTGCGGATGAAGTCATAGGCGCCGAAGGCGAGTCCGAGCTGTCTGTGGAGCGCCACGAGCTTATGACGGACATTTTCTGGCACGGCCAGCGGGGCACAGGAAGTGTCGAAGGTCGCCCGAATGTCAGGGATGTCGGTGGCCACGCGAGCCTCTTCCGAAGCGGCGAATACGGCCTCGCCGACGACCACGACGCGGATATCGAGCCCATGCACCCGCTGCTGGAGGATCACTGGCGCGTCCTGGATCTGCGCGAAGCGGGGCGCATCTGCGCTGCTGATCGGCTGGGTGAGGTACCCGGCGCTCTGCGCTGGCCGCAGCTGCTTGACCACGCAGGTTCGACCGGCCTGCTCTCGCTCCTGGACGAACGTCGCAGCCTCCCGTGGGTTGTTGGTGATAAGCGTCGGCGGGATGTCGAGCCCGTTCTCGCGGGCTTTCTCAAGCTGAACGAGCTTGTAGTTGGCCGCGGCCTCGGCCAACGGCCGATTGACAAACGGCACCGTCTCACTCAGCGAGAGGAAGTAACCCCAAAGTTGAGCCTGCGTGTTGTTCTGCGCGAATTCGCGAAGCGACGCCTCTTCGTAGGGGTGCGGCACGGGCAGGCGAGCACGTCGCCACCAGACTGCACGGATGTCGTCACGGGCGATGCGGGTCACGTCCAGTTGCTGCAGGCGTTGAGCGACATCCAGCCCGTACATGGATGGCAGCGCCGCGACGAGACCCAGCGACGAGGAGGTCCGGCCGGGCTCAATTCGCACCGACAGGTCGCCGCCGAGCGGGTAGGTGGCGAGGTCGACAATGACGGCTTGTCCAGTACCCTGGGACAGCGATTTGATGCGAGTCTGCACGGCGATTGCGTGTGTGTCGTCGGCAGGAGCTACGATAATCACCTTAGAAGTCATTGGGCACCCCACGACGCGGGCATCCTGCCCGCGTCGGATCGTCATGTTCACGGTCAGAAGTACGCGGCCGAGAACCCTGGCGACGGATCGTCAGGACCGCAATCCGACGTCGTTGCGTTCGTCTTGTAGCAGCTGTTCGTCTTGGGCATGACCGGCGTCGCCGTGGGATCACCCGAAGGGCCCTTGGCGAGCAGCGCCTGGCCGAAGACGAAGGGCACCCGATCGCTCAAGGAGGCCAGATTCTCGAGCTTGGGCCTCAGAGCCGCGGAGATGTCCTCCCCTGCCTTGTAGAAGATGTTTGCGGCGCCGATGCCCGTCTCAGGGTCGGTGTACTCCTCGATCTTGATCGCGGCCTTCACGTCAAGGACTGCGATCAGCCCAGGCGCCAGCTCGATCTCGATCGAGTCGCCGCTCCGTCCGACCACGCGCCCGACTACCATGAACTCTTTAATCTGCTGAGTGTCCATTCTGTCTTCCTCTCCCACCCGTCCGCGG